>JAQVYZ010000021.1 GCA_028708485.1 Caldisericia bacterium
TTAACTAATATTACAATTATTTTATCTTATTTTTTCTTTTTTGGCAAATAAAAAAGGAGGTAAAATATTTACCCCGCACTTTTAACTTTACTATAACTTTCGCTATTTTTCAAACTTCAAAAAATATTTTTTCGGCTCCAATTCTTGCCTAATTATTTCTTTCCAAGATTCATTAATCTCAGAAACCCTTTTTAATTCGTCTTGATACTCGCAAAATGGATCAACCACGCGCGATTTGGTATAAACCTCACGATCAAAATCAGTAGGGTTATCAACGGCTTTAATCCTATTATCCATGCGATAAAAAAACGTTTTTAAATTTTCATCTTCATTAATTTTATTTAAAATTTTTTCCAATACCGCGTCATCGGTGGTGTAGAGATCGCTTTCGGAAATATAATTTTTATCCAACGCGTACCGCAAGCAGTCGCCTCCAGTTCGAAACATAATCGCCGAAGGCAAGCCGGCATAATATTTCCGATTTAATTCAAAAAATAATGAGGCGAAAATTTCAGCCGATGTAAAATCTTTAAATACCCAGCCGCCATTGATAACGGTTAGATTATTCAAGATCTCATCAGCTCCCTTCCAATCAATCATTTCAAAATTCACCACATCGCGCATCGCGTAATCAATCCGGTCCGCGCAAATATCCGGAATATTATTTTCTTTCAAGGGAAAGTTTTTGTCATTCAAAATATAATCTAAATCAAACCCGTGCCGCTCAATAATTTCCGCCAATTCGGAATTTTTTACAAAATCATCATGGATTTCATCTTGATAACTGTGGGTTTTTTCCGAGCCCGTTGGTAAAGCATAATCAATACAATGGGAAAAAGCCGAATGCGAAACATCATGAATAAGCCCGGCGATTTGTTCTTCAATAGGCGCGCCAAATTTTCTGAGCAAATTAAAAACACCAACCGAATGTTCAAAGCGGGTCAGAGTCGCCTTTGAAATAAACGGATGAAAATGTCCGGCTTGCTTTACGCCTTTTAATCTTTGCATAGCCGGCGCATTAATCAAATCCAGAATTATTGGTTCGTTTATTTCAATTTTTCCGTAAAGGATATCATCGATAGTCATAAAATTATTTCCTAAATCTTATTGGCAACACATCTTCAATGTCTTCGCTGGAACCGCCTCGTTGTTCAAAATATCCTAGAACAGTGATATCGCCAGCTTGATCTTGTTTCTCGCCGTAAAGCAAATCGTAAATATCCTGAGAAGTTTCCGGCTTAAAATTATGCGGCAATCGCAATTCTTCTAGAAAGAGACCGGCAATTTCCGGGTTCGCCTTGTCTAGCGCGGCACGCAATTCTTTAAAAGTACTTTTTCCAGAAATTACTATTAACTCTTTCTTTAATCTTTTTCTTGTTTCTAACCTATTTTTTTCTTGATCGCACAATTTCTTCGCCTCTGCATATTCCGGGCTATCCTCGCCCCACGGCTCTTTTGCGATATTTAACGCTACCGGAAATTCTCCTTGCTCATGTAAATCAAATTCATAAGCCAGTTGGGCAATTTTTTCTGCTTGACCATCATCAGTCCACTGCTGATTGGATTTTATAATTTGATAAGCCAGATTAAACTGTCTGGTAGCAACCAATTTTTCCTGCACCCGTCTTAAAAAATCTCGCATTCTTTCATCACTAATTTTTCCATCTCTGCCGTCTTTAAAAATCATGCCGAACCTTCCAGTATTAATCGCCTGACCGCTCATTTCTCGCCAGTTCGCATCATCTATTTGTTCTATAGGCGCCTGCTCAGCTGGCGGGGATATTATGGGTATCACAAATTCTTTCATAAAAATAAAATCATTTATTGCTTAAATATTTTCTAATCCACCATTTTTTAATCGCCGGCAAAGATTGAATTGACAAAAAGAAGCCCACGGTCGGCACTAATGCGTTCAACAAAAAATTTTTGACGCCAATAAAATACAAAACAAACGAAGCAATAATATAAGTGATTAAACAAACGGAAAAAATTCTAAATCCGCTCGTCTCCCAAGCCTTATCCGCTTCCACGCGCCGGTTGCGCTCTTTGATTATTTCAATTTCTTTTTCTATATTTATAATTTTTTCTTCCATATTTTTTTATCTCGGAGTTTTTCCCCTATTAATAAAACTCTTACTCGACAAGATAATTAACGGCGTTAATTTGAAATTATCCCAATTTCGGCAAGGAAAAAGGATTTTTCAAATATTTTAAATAAAGTTTAATATTATCAAAATGATCAAAAGCAAACTCTTTTTTGGGCGGTAAATTATCTAAATCAAACCAAGCTTGTTCGCTGCTTTCATTGTCTGCTGGTTGAATTTTCTTCTTGGCAACACAAAAATTAACAAAAGAAATATTTTGTCGATCCTCAGCGCGGCGATCCGGCTTATCAATAATACGAAATAAAACTACCTTTCCCACCTTGTAGCCAGTTTCTTCCAAAATCTCCCGGCATGCCGCTTCCTTGATATTTTCATTTCTTTCCATAAAACCGCCGACTAAGCTCCATTTGCCTCCCTCCAGAAAATCTTTTCTTCTTTTAACGAGAAGAATTTTTTTGTTTTTAATAACTAAATTATCAATCACGGCATGCCGTAATGAAGTCTGGTGATGATTTTCAAATTCACATTTAATCATAAAAGTAGATTATTTTATAATTTCTTCATCGCTTCCGCAAATTCTTCATCCGTCGCTTCTTCGCCTTGAAGAATCGCACAATTTTTGTTTTGCCAATATGGCAATTGATTAATATTTTTTCTCACAATTCTTTCGGCCATCAACCGGTCGCCGCCGATCGCAGTGATAAAAAATTCTACGCCGCCGTTAAAAATTTCTTCGCAAGTTTTAACACTGCCATCTGCATTAACACAGTGCAGACAAAATTCTGAATTTTCATCGCCCCTGGCGAAGTCTTCTTTTTTTTCTAGCGGCATGCCGCAAGCTGAACAAAATTTCATAGATTTAAAAATAATTAATAGCTATTTTAATCTAAACGATGCCTTGACCGTTACCATCACGTCTTTCTCAATGCTGGAAGTATCATAACTGCCGTAGTCCGAAACGTCAACCGAGTCCGGAGGCAGAACCTGAACCACACCGCTTGAAGCCGCTTGCACACTTCCCACCTGCCGGCCGGTGCCCGCGGCGATTTTCTCGGCGCGCGCCTTGGCGTCTTTCACTGCTTCGGTGAGAAGCGAAACGCGCAGATCCGGCAATTTGGAATAATAATATTCCAGCGACTGCACGGAGATTATCGCGCCCTGCGCGGCGAGCGACGGCACTTGCTTGGAAATGTCCGTGATTTTATTCACGTCGCCTGATTGCACCGTGACGGTTTGGCTAAGCTGATAGCGCAAATCACTAAAAGTGTTTTGATCATAAACCTGATTCATTGACACCGGACTTTCGGCAATGTTCTCGTCGGCGATCCCTGCCTTTTTCAAAAGTTCGCGCGTCAAACTCAAATCATGCGCCACTTGCGAATAGCCGGTTGAAAGATTCGCGGCCGGAGCGATGCGCGATAAATTAATGATCAATTTTCCTTGATCCGCAGTGACGCGCGTTTTTGCCGAACCGGTAACCGCCAAATTATCTTTGGTATTAACCGACTGGGCGGAATAATAAAATCCGCCAAAAATCAGCATACCCACCACGAAGGCAACACCGCTAATCGCAGCTAAAATTTTTTGTTCTGACATAGAATTTAAAAATTAAAATTAATACACGCCAATGGAAATATAATTTACTGAAAAATTTATTTTTAAATTATCGGAATTATCAGGATTCAAAGAAAATTGATAAATAGATGGACAACTGTACGCGCCGGAATTACCATCTTTGAATAAAAATAAATTTTCTTTATTGCAATCAGATATGATTAAATTTTCAACATCTAAAAGATAATAGGTATCATTAGCTACATTTTTAAAATATTCTCGACAAGAAATCCGGCTATCACAACTGTTTTGCGAAAAATTTTGCCATTGTTCGTCGGAAAATTTTGGCGAATTCAAAGCATCTCCAATTTTTCCAATTTCCAATAATTTTATTTTCAAATCACTAGCGCTATTTTTGTAAGTTAAACTTTGGCCGACACGCAAATCAAAATTGTCAGATTGATTATCAGTAATCGGCTTTTTCAAAAAATAAACATAAATCAAACTGAATGCCAATATAAAAATAATCAAAATTGCTAAAATGATAATGTATTTTTTCTTCATAAAATTATATAATTAAAAAACGAATACAAAGTAAATTTTATAAAAATTTAAATTATCAATTTTCTACTTTAAATATACCAAAAATAACATTTTCTGTCTAAAAAAATCAGCTTTATGGGCTGATTTTTTGACTTTATCATATTTAAAATCATTTGAGTGGTTTGCCTTGAATAATCTGATCAACTTCTTCATAGCCGGTTGGAAAGGCGTAATTGTAGCGCGCGGGTAGAGCAAAAACATAGTCGGCATTGCGCCCAAGTTCGCTCGGGCCGATTGGCGCGGCGCCGATGTGGAATTTTTCCGCCAAGAGATCATCCCACTGCGCGAGCGTAAAAATCATAATCGGAATATCTTGGTGCGGAACTTCCTTAGTCCAGAGCGGATGGCGAAGGAAAATTTCCGGCCCTTGCGCGTAAAGCGTTTGGCCTTCTTTTTCAGAAACAGCATAACCTTTCCAGGTGTCATTGATTATTGAATAGCCCTGCCAGCTGGTCGGCAAAGTAAAAACGAAGTCAAATTCTTGATTAACATAATCTATCGGTTCGGTGGAAGTCGCGGCCGTGTAATTCGTGAAACAATTTTCAAAAGTGGTTGTGCCGTTTTCAGTGATAAATGCTGAATCGCCTTTATTCCAAAAAACAAAACTTTCATCGGCATTGGCATAGCGCGCGCCTGACGCGGAAATCACTTGCGGTAAACTGATCGCGCGGCCGTCGCTCAAAACTAAATCAACGCTTGATGTTGTTCCATTATTAAATATTGCTTGGATAAAACGACCATCAGGACAATTGAAGGTCGCCTTGATCTGTTCCGGCTTTTTTTCTGTCGTTGTGGTCGCGCTTTCTTGATTGATTGGCGCGGGAATAGTTTGCTGATTAACGTGTTGCTTGATTGACAACCAGACAAAAGCAACAAAAAGAGAAACAACAACCACAATCATTAAAATTTTTTTGGGTTGATTTGATGTTTCCGGCATATTTTAAAATTAAATATCTCTAGTTTAATATTACCAAAGTTATACAATTTTTACAAAAAGACAAAACTAAAAGGGGCTTCGCAAAATGCTGGTGCCCCCCGAACCTTTTATGACTTTTGCCCCACCTTTTTCAGGCGTGAAGCTTTTCCTTTTTTTTGAAAGAGCGTTTAGGCGGCCAGCTGGTTGGCCACCGTTTGGAGAACCCTCTTGACCCGAGCGTCCCCCATGTATGGTAGCAGAGTAGCTACCGGCACAACATGCTTGCCGGCGAGCCCATGCCGGCGCATCCAGGACGCGGTGCCCAGGCGACAGTTGCCGGAAGCCCAGCTGTCCTCTGGCCGAACCAGGATGGTCCGATCGGAGGGCGTGAGCTTCTAGAGGAACTCAGCCTCTTGCCTCTTGAGCTCATCCTGCCGCTTCCAGGCCTGCAGCGCCTCGTGGGCCGCTGAGCGATGGTTGGCGTTCCAGCGCCCGGCATGGTAACTACGGCCTTTGTACGTGACCAGGTACTGGGCCTTGCCGCATTCATCCCAGCCAGGTATAACTTCTATGCCTTTAAAACTCCTCATCAGTGTATGGTCCAGCCAAAGGACCACCCTGTCCGTTTCGTCCTTGAAGAGCGTCACGTGCTTCAACGCCTCTCCGAAGGTAGAAAAACGACCGGAGTTAATTGCATCCACCACCCACCCCTGAACATACCTGGGCTGGTGAATGAACCGCTTCAGTCCACGGGACGCTTCCAGCACCTTGCGGGCGCGCATCCCCTGACAAAACTCCCAGAGGCCAAACTTCCGACCGATGAAAAACTGTACGGTATCGGCCGCGGCCTTATAGGCAGTTTTGCCGACGCACCTCAAGCCGTTATTGGCCACCACAGCCATAGACCGTTTGGAAACGGAAAGGCCAAAGGGGCGGAGAATTTGGTTGGCGCGCCAGCGAACTTTGCACAACTGCCGGTAGAAATGACCCGGCGAAGGATTGTTTTTGGCTACGGCCCAGAGGTTTGCCATCGTCCGAGGGCTGTTATGCCCCCGCTTGTTGGTGACCTGGCCAATCCATCTAGCCAGTCCTGCAATCTCTGCGGCGGCCTTGAGCCAGCCGCAAAACCTCGCCGTTTCCTCGACGATCAGGTCTCCCGCCTCGTCGCGGAGGATGTTCTTTCTCCCCCACGAAGCCCAAACATATGGCCCGTGGGTCGCAAGGTTGTATGGTAGTTCGATTTTTGTTTTCCACACAAAAGTCCCCACGGCGGTCTCGGCTAAGTCGTGAAGACCTCTCCGGTTCCATGTTTTTCCCACCGGGAGCCCACGACCAGCCTGCGCCCACGTGATGTTTCCTTGCTCTGCTGCCCAATCACCCGCTTCACGAAGTGCTTGCCGATTGTTTCTCATGGTTTTCTGCCTTTCTTTTTTTGCGCACGCACGTTTGGTGCGCCGGGAGAGTTTTTCAAGCCCCTTAAAACGGGGCTTGCGCTACCTTCAAGAGAAAAATAAAACATACTATTGCTAATATACTCAATTTTTCCCTTGAAATAGCAAAATAAGTTGTCAATGATCAATATAATATTATATCATATTTTTAATAACTTGTCAATCAAAAACAAAAAATATCACTAAAATTAGCGATATTTTTATTATAATATTAAATTTTATAATAAATTTTTACCAAATCTTAATCAATCTGCGCAAACAGCACCACGTAATTTTTCCCATACGCCTTAGCGCATTTCGGGCAAGTGGTATAGAAAAAATACAATTTTTTCATAGCTTTATCCTTGCTTTTTACATATTCTTTCATTTCTTCCGCCCATTTGCCGGCATCTTTATACGGCCCTTCAAAAACTTTGGTTAAAAATGTGCCGGAAATTTTGGCCATTTGCGCACCCGGTACGTCTCCGCCAGCTGGCGGAGCCACGTCAATATAAATATCCGCGCCCCAAAGTGATTTCTCGTCAGTAAGCATTAATTGATGCGGCGCTTTCGCGCCTGCCTTTTCAATCAATTCTAAATTTTTCACAATTTTCTTTCCCGTATTCAAAGGAATGTGAAGAAAACTCGTCACGTGATCTTTAACAAAAATTTTATCTTTCCAAATAATTTCTTTTTCCTGCCACAGAGCTGGATCAAATGGCTCGCAGCAGCCAGTTGGCTTTATTGTTTCGTTGGTCATAAATTTATAAATTTAAAAAATTAGAAAAACATCAATTACCCCTATAATTATAGTAAACACTATTTCAACTCTTGAAGCAATTGGCAGCCAGCCTTTTACTTTATATTTCAACGGATAAAAAAATTCCTTTTCGTCCTGGTCTAGCCAATCCAATAATAAATGTATTAAATAGGCGGCAAAAAAATAATAAGCGCCGGCTTGGTTAATTAAATAAAACATAAGAGAAAAGATGATGGCGCCGAATAAAGAGTGCAAATACTTTGTTTTGAAACGCAAATTATATTTTTCTTCAAAGCGTATGGAATCAATGATTTTTGAAAGAGTTGTGATTTTATTTTTGATTAGCACAAAAACATGGTCAATGTCTGCGATTACTGAACCCAGAAACCAATAAATAGAAATATGACTATTTTCTACCGGCAATAAGCCAATCAAAGTATGAGCTAAAATCATATGGCGGTGACGATGTCCGGAACTTTGAACCGGTATTCGCCTTAAAGACCTTATCTTATGGTCGTATTGATAAAATTATACGCCAATTACGGTTATTTTACAAGGAAAATCCAGCCTCTTTTGAGGTTCCGGCATTCGCTGTTAAGGTCTACTAATCTTAAATTGCTTAATTTAGCTAAAATTCATCACCTCTCGTTAGGGCTTCCTCAATCAGTTTCCTTTCTTTCAGGTATCGGGTTATGGCGTACCACGCCGAGTTTATAATCGGGATAAGTAATGCCCAGCGAGGGTCATTCTGTACATAAGCTAAAAGGATCGGCAGGATGGATGAGACTCCGGAATACAGAAAAACGATTGCAAGGTGTTTTAAAGCTTCTTTATGTGCTTGTGTCATAGTATTTGTTTTAATTTATCAATTGCTTGTTCTAAATGATTCATGACCTGTTCGGCAATCGTGGACCGGTCAATTTCGTCTTTTTGTCCTCTAAAATTGGATACCCATTTCTGGAGATTATCTCCCGGGCAAGCCGTCGAAGCTCCGACAACCTCACGATGTCCGAGAACATTCTCTTTTGGAATGCCATACTTCGACATTAGTTTTTTGAGTAATTCCAATAATGAAGACAATTGCTCAACGGTTGGTACTTCCGTCATGAAGTTTCCGGGCAGACAAATTCCAAGTGATTTGAAATTCATACTATCAGCCACGCAATGTGCCCCGATCGTATTTTCGGATCGTCCAGCCATCACTTTACCGCTGGCTGTTATAAAAAAGTGATATCCGATGTCGCCCCAGCCTTTTGAGATGTGATATTTTTTTACCGCATCGAATGTTGTGGTGTCTCTGGCGGTCGCAGAATGATGGATAATCAAATATTTGATTTTGTCAGGTTTAAGTTCCATAGTGTTTTGCTAATGAGATTAGTAAATTAATTAATGCGGTTATAAGTCCGCCGACTGATGCAGTGGCAATTAGCCAGAGAAACTTCTTGATCCAAGCCATCTCATTTATAACCGACCCCATTTCCTCGTTAATAATGACA
>JAQVYZ010000022.1 GCA_028708485.1 Caldisericia bacterium
CAAAAGTATCTACGAAAATCGGTATTATCCGAAAATTACTCCCAAAATTGGATAAAATTTGTATTGGCGGCGGTATGGCCTTTACCTTTTTAAAAGCTTTGGGTCATAATGTGGGAAAATCTTTTACGGAAGAAGATTGTGTCGAATTAGCCAAAGAGATCCTGGAAGAAGCGAAAAGACTTGGTAAAGAAATAGTATTACCCACGGATTTTATCATTACCGATTCCCTGGAACACCCTCAACAGAGACAAGTTATCAATTTGGCTCAGTTCCCGGACAATATGATAGGGGCCGATATTGGACCCGTTAGCATTGAAACATTCAAGAGAACGCTCATTTACGGCAAGATGATCCTCTGCAACGGACCAATGGGAGTCTTCGAGATGCCGGGTTTCAAGACAGGCACTCTCGACCTTTACAGATTTTTAGGGGATATCCGCGACTCTTATGAAATTGCAGCGGGAGGAGATACCTCTGCAGCGATCGAGCAATTTGGATTAATGAACAAATTTACCTATATTTCTTCAGGTGGAGGGGCTACTCTGGAATTTCTGGAAGGAAAAATACTGCCCGGTATCGCAAAACTAAATGCATGAGAAAGTCTTTCTGATCATATGTGATGGCTGGGGATTAGGACCGCCCGGCCCTTCGAATGCGATTTCTCAGGCATTCACGCCAAACTGGGATGCAATTCAAAAAAGAGCGATGCAGTCTGTTTTACGAGCTTCAGATATTGCTGTCGGTTTGCCGCATGGGCAGATGGGTAACTCTGAAGTAGGGCATCTGAACATCGGTGCCGGTAGGGTGGTTGATCAGGAAGTGATGCAGATTAATCGCTCTATCGAGAGCGGTTCTTTAGTGAAAAATCCTATTTTAATCGATGCATTCAACAAAGCAAAGACATCTTCCCTTCATTTGATGGGATTATTATCAGATGGTGGGGTTCATTCCGATCTTGATCATCTGATTGCTTTTATTCATGCCGCGCATAGTGCCGGTGTGACTGACATTCGAATAGATGCATTTTTAGACGGCAGGGATACAGAACCAAAGTCCGCGATGCAGTTTATTCGCAGGATTCAGGAATAGACCCAATCGTATACAATAGCGCGGTTTTCATCCATAGGTGGCCGTTATTTTGGGATGGACCGCGATAAACACTGGGACAGACTACTGAAAGGATATGACGCTATTCTGGGTAACCAAGGTCTTCTGTTCAGGTCAGCGGAAGAAGCATTGGAAGCAGCGTATGGAAAAGGGGAGACCGATGAATTTGTGACTCCCAGTATCATCTCGACTGATGGGCTTCTCCATCCGGTCAATGATCAGGAAGTCTTCCTCTTTTTTAATTACCGAGCTGACCGGGCAAGAGAGATCACAAGAGCTCTTGCCGACCGGGATTTTCAGTGGTTTCCCAGGAATCCGGCACAGAGGATACGGCATTATTATTGTTTAACTCCTTACGATGAGACGTTTCAGCTACCGGTTCTCTTTGACAAAAAACCGGTACACCCGACTTTAGGCGAGGTTATCTCTGATCACGGATTGAAACAATTACGCATCGCTGAAACTGAAAAGTATGCGCACGTCACTTTTTTCTTTAACGGGGGCAGGGAAGAACCATATCCGGGAGAAGACAGGATTCTGATACCCTCTCCACCGGTGGCGACATACGACTTGAAACCCTCCATGTCAGCGTTGGAAGTTACCGACAATGTGATTGCGGTCTATCCAAAAGGATATGATTTTATCTTACTCAATTTTGCAAACCTGGATATGGTCGGCCATACTGGTGATATACAAGCAACCATTCAGGCAGTAGAAACAGTGGATCGGTGTTTAGGCAGGTTGGTGGAAGTATTTTCCCCAGCTTATGACATGATCATCACTGCTGACCACGGTAACGCTGAACAGATGCTTGACGAAAAAGGAAATGTCCAAACCGCTCATTCGATGAATCCGGTTCCACTCCTGTACTTATCCTCCAGAAAGAGAGAGTGGCGGTTGCTGCCTTGTGGTTATTTAAAAGATATTGCCGATATGGTATTACGTATTTTAAACATTCCAAAACCCGTTGAAATGGAAGAAAGCAGGTTGATTACCAATGAAAGCATTTGAGGTTCGTAAAGCATTTTTAGATTATTTTAAAGAGCATCATCATCATGAGATGCATTCATCTGCTTTGCCGATAGACGATCCTACTCTGCTATTTACGGTTGCCGGCATGGTCCCCTTAAAGAAGTTTTACACAGGAGAAGAGTTGTCCCCCTATTCCAGAATGGTTTCCTCCCAGCGGTGCCTTCGAACCAATGATATTGAGAATGTCGGGAAGACACCCAGACACCATACATTTTTTGAGATGCTTGGGAATTTTTCCCTGGGAGACTATTTTAAGGAAGAAGCCATCTTTTTTGGATTTGATTTTCTCACAAAAAAGCTCTCTGTATCGCCTGACAGCCTTTGGGCAAGTGTATATCCAGAAGACCATGAAGCCAAAAAAATCTGGGCAAAATTTATTCCTGAAAAGCGGATTGTGACTGCAAAAGAAAACTTTTGGCAGATGGCAGCCACCGGGCCGAGTGGATTTGATTCTGAAATCTATTTTGACAGGGGAACATCTGTCGGTTGTCAGAAAGCCAACTGCAATCCAACGTGCGAATGCGGGCGCTTTTTGGAGCTCTGGAATCTGGTGTTTATGGAGTTCAATTTATTACAAAGTGGGGAACGGGCATGGCTGCCTAAAAAAAATATAGACACCGGAATGGGATTAGAAAGAATTCTTTCTGTTGTGAACGGGTATGCCGATAATTATGAGACAGATTTATTTAAAGATATTATAAAGCTGATCGAAAAGAAAACCGGGAAAAAACAATCGACAGATACAAAACGCTTTCATATGATCAGTGACCATATACGCGCTATCGTATTTTTGATTGCTGATGGTGTATTTCCTGAGAATACAAAGCATGGGTATGTATTGCGCCGATTATTACGCAGGGCAAAACTGGCTGGATATCAGCTGGGAATTCGAGAGTTATTTTTATCTGATCTGGCTGAAGTAGAGATTAAAATCATGCAGGACCATTATACTTATTTGGTCCCGTTGGAAAACAAAATTAAAATGATCATCGGAAAAGAAGAAAATCAGTTTCAGTCTACGCTGGAAGATGGATTCAAGGTGTTTCACCAGGAGCTGGAGAAGACCGGCACGATGTTTGATGGGAAGGTTGCTTTCAAACTTCATGATACCTTTGGCTTTCCGATTGAATTAACCAGAGAGATGCTGGACGAAAAGAACATCACTCTCGAGGAAGAAGTGTTTCAAAATCTGATTCAGGAACAAAAAACCAGGGCAAAGAAAGATTCTTTTTTTGAATCCACTCTGGAAGAAACTGATTTTTGGAAAACGATCAAAGACGAGGTCGGGCCAACCAAATTCTTGGGATATGATCAGGAATCGTCACAGAGCACTGTTTTAGCGATTCTCCAGGATAAGACTTCTTTACAGGAAGCTAACCAGCCCGGTCAGAATTATACGATTATTTTGGACCAAACTCCCTTTTTCCCTGAAAAAGGCGGACCTATCGGTGACCAGGGGACGCTTCAACAAGGAGAATTTCTGTTTGAGGTAGAGAATACTTTAACACCTATCCAGGGGCTTACCCTGCATTATGGGAAACTAATCAACGATTCGATTCAAGTGAAACAACCACTGAAAGCGATAGTGTCAACAGCTTTTCGCAGAGGCATCCAGAGAGCCCATACCGCCACTCATTTATTGCATGCTGCTCTGAAGAATGTGTTGGGAGATTACATCAACCAAGCTGGTTCTTTGGTGATGAACGATAGTCTACGGTTTGATTTCAATGCCCTGGAGCCGATGACACAGGAGCAGATCAGTCAGGTTGAAAAGCTGATCAATGAGGATATTGCGAAAGGAAAGTTCATTTGTGTGGAACAAATGCCTTTTGAGAAAGCGATTCATGAAGGTGCCACGGCTCTGTTCAAGGAAAAGTATGGTGAGCACGTACGGGTAGTCAGTATTGATGATGTTTCAAAAGAATTGTGCGGGGGTATTCATGCCAGAAACACAAACGAATTGCGATTATTTCGGATTGTCAAAGAAACCAGTATCGGTACTAACCTTCGCAGAATTGAGGCTATGGTGGGAGAAAAAGCAATTGAGAGCTTTCAGCAAGCTACCCATGACATCAAAACGATCTCAATGCTTTCAAATAAGCCAACCATATCCCCTGTAGAGGCTGTAAAACAGATTTTGGAAGAGAAAAATAGCCAGGAGCAAGAACTGAAAAACTGGAAAAATGCCTGGATGAAAAGCTATCTGGAATTGATGAAGGTAAAAGTAGAAAAAAAAGGAGAGATCTCTATCTTGATTGATATGTTTACCTTACCTTCGATAGAAGAGACAAAATCTCTGGCGGACTCAGTCCGTGATGCTCTGATAAAACCAAACTTGATGTTGTTTTTTATTCAAAAACAACAGGAAATGAATGCAGTTATAGCCAGTTCGGGCGAGATAAACTGCCGGGAGTTGTTTACACAGATAAAGGATAGTTTTCCTGATATTCGCGGGGGTGGGAATCCGAAATTAGTCCAATTTGGTAATTTTTCATCGGACTCTATCCAGGCTATCACTGATTATGTGAAAAAAATGGCATGAACGTAAACCCACTCGGATGCACAGGAATCCCTGTCTCTGAACTCTGTTTTGGCACTCTGGTAATAGGTCCCCTGCAAGCCAACCTCTCCATTCAGGATGGGTCAGAGTTATTAGCCTACTCGCTCGATCTGGGGATTAATTTTTTTGATACTGCCGAGTTATATCTGACTTATCCGTATTTCAAGCCTCTATCCATCTCACAAAAACAGCGGATGGTGATCAATTCCAAATCTTATGCCTATGCCTACCGGGATATGATGGATAGCATCGAAAACGGACTGAAAGCAATTGACAGGGATTATTTTGATATCTTTATGCTGCACGAACAAGAGTCTCTCCTTACCTTGAAAGGACACCAGGATGCTCTGCGAGCCATGATAAAAGCGAAGGAGCAAGGAAAAATCAGAGCGATTGGCATCTCTACACATTCTGTACAACTAACCAAAGACCTTCTCTTGCATCCGGAAATCGAAGTCGTCTTTCCCTTATTCAACCGAGTTGGACAAGGTTTATTACATGGAACGTTCGAAGAAATGGACCAGGCGATTCAGAACCTGTATAAAAACGGCTTCGGGATCTTCACTATGAAACCTTTAGCAGGCGGAAGGTTATACCAATCATTTTTGGAAGAGCTTACTTACATGCGTGATTATCCCCACAAACATGCCATAGCGGTTGGTACAAAGAACAAAAATGAGATTTTGGTGGATGTAGCGATTTTTGAAAACCGATATGAGGAAAGCATGAAAGGATTGTTACAGCTTACAGAAAAAAGGATCTTTTATCGATCGGAATTGTGTATTTTTTGTTATACGTGTATCACAACTTGCTCTTCAAAGGTGATCTCGAAAACAGAGAATGGCAAATTGTCTTTTGACTGGGATAAATGTTGCTGCTGCGGGTATTGTATCGCCTCTTGTCCTCAGTTTGCACTTCGTGTATTATAAGCCTATGATAATAGCAATCGATTTTGGAGAGGTGAATATTGGAGTGGCTGTTACAGATGAAGAAAATCGGTTTGTTTTTCCGAAATGCGTGATCAAAACTACTCTTTTTCTGAAGCATCCGGATATCCTGACCACCCAGATTCCTCGTTTTTCTGAAGTGACAGAGATCGTAGTCGGTCTGCCGATGAATCTGAAAGGGGAGCACACTCCCCAGACAGACAAAGCGATTGCTTTTGCAGATTTTATCAGACAGACTTTCCCCGAGATACCCGTTATTTTGTTTGATGAACGTTTCTCTTCCACGATTGTGTTACGGAGACACCAAGCTCTGGGAGGTCACCAGAAAGACCTGAAATCCAGTAAAGATATGTTAGAAGCGGCTCAAATTCTGGAAGATTATTTACGAAGGAAGTCCAATGAAAACGGGTAAGTATATCATCGCAACTCTCATTTTATTCCTGGTTATCGCAGGAGCGGGAATCTCCCTTTGGATCACTGAGAACCAAACAACCAATCCAACCATGCCATTTGTGTTTGAGATTCAAGAAGAAGAGACTGTAGAATCGATTTCAAACCGTCTTCAGGAAGCCGGAGTCATCAAAAATGCCCGTTTTTTTAGATACTATCTACGCTACACCAAGAAAGACAAAACTATACAAGCCGGTTATTACCTGATACCGGAAACAAAGGATCTGGACGAATTGGTTAAAGTATTTCAGGAAGGGAAGGCGAAAATGGTCAAGTACACCATTCCCGAAGGATATACCATTCGCAGAATAGCTAAAAAACTGGCTGAGGAAGGTTTAGTGGATGAGGCAACCTTTATTGATCTGGCTTCGAAGCGGGGAACTCAGTTTACCTTTCCTTATCTCGACCAGATTAAAGACGGCAATCTGGAAGGATTTCTCTTTCCGGAAACCTATTTCATCGCTAATCCAACCGAAGAGACGATTATCCAGCAGATGCTGGATCAATTCTCTCTCGTAATGGAGCAATCGATTCTTCCGAAATGGAGCCACCAGAAGTGGACTTTACGGGAAATCATCATATTGAGCTCCATTGTGGAAAGGGAAGCACAAGCAGACCAGGAAAGACCGATTATCGCATCGGTATTTCTCAATAGGATCCAGGCTGGATGGAAGCTGGAGGCGTGCTCCACCGTGGAGTATGTGATTCAAAAAGAGGGATATGTGCTGACTTTGGATGAATTACAAGTTGATTCACCCTATAATACCTATAAATATATCGGTTTACCGGCTGGTCCGATCTGTAATCCGGGCTTGGATTCTATTTTAGCCACTTTAGCTCCTGCCAAGACTGATTACTTCTTTTTTGCAGCGAAAGGTGACGGCTCCCACGCCTTTGCTGCTACTTTAGAAGAGCACAACCGCAATGTTGCCAAATATATACCCTGATCATGGAATGGTTGGTCACCCTTCAGATACCCAAACAAGATGTCTGGTTTGTACAACATACCATCGAAAGTTTTGATGGGATTGCCTTGATGACTACCGGTAAAATGCAAGAATCGGTAGGGTGGTTTGATATTTACCTACACAACAGCACCTACCCTGATTTTGAAGCGTTAATTCACTTTCTTCAACAAGAGATGCCATTGCTGCAGATAATCTGGAAAGAGGGACTCGATGGTATATAAACCGGATGCATTCTTTACCTCGATTGATAAAATCCCTTTTTCTCTTTTCGATCTCTGGCAAATACAAGGGCTTATCCTGGATGTAGACAATACCCTTTTACCCAGAACCAGTTATCAAATCTCTCCGGAGATCAGAGATTGGGTGCTGGAGGCAAAAAAACGATATAACGTTCTGATCGTTTCCAATAATACGGTAAGAAAAATCAGGAGAGCGGCAGATCCTTTGGATTTGCCTTTTATCGCCTGGACTATCAAGCCTTTTTCTCTCTATTTCCATAAAGCATACCGAAAACTCGGACTTATCCCTGAAAAAGTATGTGTAATAGGCGACCAGTTATTTACGGATATCCAAGGGGCAAAAAGAACCAATGCCAAGGCGATTTATGTCTCTCCATTGGCTCCGGAAGATGATTTACCCTGGACGAAATGGAGAAGGAAATATGAATCAAAAATCCTGGCTGAGTGGTCAAAAACCGAACAACTCTTTGACGCTTGATCCCGTTAGGGAAAAACCTGCTTTTGAGATATTGAAGCAGTTTTTCTGGCAAGCGATGCAAAAAAATGCTACAGACATGCATTTCGATCCGAAACCATCTCTTGTGGATATTAGAATAAGGGTGGATGGTCATCTGCAACCGTTTTCACAAGGAACCACAGAACAATTTGAGGTGTGGAAAAGAATTATTAAACTGCAGTCACACCTGAATATCGCTGAAAACAGACTTCCTCAAGAAGGGGGTTTCTCCTTCGAACAAGAAGATAACCGATGTGATATGAGGATTTCTTTTATGCCTACCATTTATGGGGAAAAATGTGCAGTTCGTTTTCTTCCTGCCGGTGAGAGTTTTCAGAATTGTTCGGATTTGGGGATGAGTCGGGATCAGTTGATCTTGATTGAGCAAACCATCTCGAACAGGGAAGGCTCTGTCATTATCAGCGGTCCAACCGGCTCCGGCAAATCCACTACCCTTCATACCTTACTGGGATTATTTCCAAAGAAAACGCTTCATATTGTTTCTATCGAGGATCCGGTAGAAATAAGGGATAAAGAGATAAATCAGATCCAAGTCCAGGAAGAAATCGGGCTCACGTATCAACAGCTCTTGAAAAAGATGATGAGATTAGACCCGGATGTGTTTTTACTGGGGGAGGTCAGGGATAAGGAAACAGCCCGAATAGCTTGCGAAGCTGCATTGACAGGGCATTTTTTCCTGACAACGATTCATACCAAATCAACATTTGATATTCTGCTTCGTTTGCTGGAGATGGGAATTGAACCCTATTTAATTGCCACCTCCCTCTCAGTTCTGGTCTCTGAGCGTTTAGTGCGAAAAGTTTGTACACACTGTTCCGAGAAAATCGTCTTGGATTATCCTTTTTTGAATAAGCAGGGAATCAATTCCCAACTGGTGGGAAAAGGGTGTGCATTCTGTCATTACACAGGCTACCAGGGACGTCAGGGAGTGTTTGAAGTAGTACGCTTAAGCGAAGAAACAAAAAAAATGATCTCAGCTT
>JAQVYZ010000023.1 GCA_028708485.1 Caldisericia bacterium
GTTCATTACACCGGTGAAGTCATGATTAAAAAAGCTGGTAAAGCGCTTGGAAAGGCAGGTAAATAGGAATGGAAAATACGAATGCTAAGAGAGTATTGCGACATATACGCCTAAGAAGAAGAGTTTCTGGCAATCTGGAAAGACCTAGATTGTCTTTCTTCAGAAGCCTGCATTTTATCTATGCTCAAGTCATCGATGATAGCAAGGGTACCACTTTGTTAGCCGGATCCACCAAAGATGCTTCTTTTAAGACCATGAACAAGCTGTCTTCATTTAAGAATAAAGAAGCGGCGAAGTTATTAGGGGAAGTAATCGGGAAAATGATTGTTAAAAAAGGAATCAAACAGATTGTGTTTGACCGCGGAGGGTTCCAATACCACGGCGTAGTAAAAGAATTCGCTGATGCAGTCCGGAAAGAAGGGGTGAACTTCTAATGATTAAAAATAGAGTTGAAATCATTGAAGAAGATGCTATCGAAGATGTCGAACAATTTGAAGAAGCGACAATTGATATTTCCAGAGTATCCAAAACCGTAAAAGGCGGAAAGAGTATGAAATTCCGCGTTTTGATGGTGGTTGGTAATAATAACGGCTTGGTGGGTATCGGATTAGGCAAGTCAGACCAGATTCCCAATGCGATTAATAAAGCGATTAGTTCCGCTAAGCGTGAATTGATTAAAGTGCCTGTTAAGAAAAATACGATCCCCTATGATGTTAAAGGTAAAGAGGGATCCACAACAGTCTTCTTAGCGCCGGCTGTTGCCGGAACCGGTATCATTGCTGGCGGTTCTGTCAGGAAAATATTAGAAAAAGTTGGTATTAAAGACGTAGTTGCCAAGATTTATGGATCACATAACGCAGTGAACACTGCCAGGGCAACTATTGATGCATTAAATCAATTACAAGACCCTGTGGATGTGGCAAAATTCAGAGGCGTTACCTTAAAACAACTGTTCGGGTTATAAACTGGAGGACCAATATGGAAATGAATGCATTACCTTTAAGAAAAGGTTACAACAAACCCGCAAAAAGAGTAGGTCGCGGTATAGGCTCCGGAAAAGGAGTCAGGTGTACTTTCGGTAATAAAGGATCAAAAGCCCGTGCCGGAAGAACCAAGAGAATTGGTTTTGAGGGTGGTCAGACTCCATTTTATCGCAGAATGCCAAAATACCGTGGTTTTAAAACATTACACCCTTACGATTACGCTACGGTCACTTTCAAACTACTCTCTATTCACTTTAACGACAACGATGTCGTAACAACGGAACTTTTAAAAGAGAAACAATTAATTCATCCTCTGTATAAATCATTTAAGGTTGTCGCCACTGGCGTATTAGCTAAAACTTTGATTATTAAAGGACAGACTACAAAAGCTGCTCAAAAGATAATTGAGGAAAAAGGCGGAAAGGTAGAGGTAGCTTAACGTGTTTAAAACTATCATAAATGCTCTTAAGCTTCCGGAAGTTAGAAAGCGTTTATATTTTACACTATTTATCTTTTTACTGATTCGACTTGGCCATTATGTCATTATCCCCTACATCGACAGAAAAGTGGTAGCCGATATGGTTTCCGGTAGCGGATTTCTTGGATTGCTCGATCTTTTTTCAGGCGGTGGATACAGAAACTTCTCTATTTTTACACTAGGCGTGTTACCTTACATCAATTCTTCCATTATTCTGCAGTTATTAGGTGTTGTCATTCCAAGCCTGGAAGCTATGCAGAAAGAGGGCGGAGAAGAAGGTCGCAGGAAGATCGCGCAGATTACCAATTGGTTAACTTTGGGTCTTGGTACTTTACAGGCTTTCATGTTCACAAATTATGTATTCAAAGATGCATTAAAAGTAGATAGTCCTTTATCGAAAATGGTGATTATTATCACAATGGTAGCCGGAACCTATCTGTTGATCTGGCTAGGTGAGTTAATCACCGAGAGAGGCATGGGTAATGGTGTGTCGCTGATCATTTTTGCTGGTATCATTTCCCGTCTACCTACCTCCTTTTTTGAGGCTGTACAGATGGTTAAGGGAGGAACCATGTCCTTACTAAACATAGCCGTTATCTTATTGGTTATGGCAGTGATATTAGCTTTAATCGTATATGTGTATCAAGCAGAACGAAGAATCGCTGTCCAATATTCACGAAGGATCGTTGGTCGTAAAACAGTTGGTGGACAATCCACATTTATTCCCTTGCGTCTTGTGCAAGCCGGTGTATTGCCAATTATATTTGCTTCCTCTGTTTTAACATTTCCCGGTGTGGTCGCTCAATTTCTTCAAGGGACAGCGTTTGCAACCTTTGTGGAAAAGTATTTATCTTCACAAACCTCACCCTGGTTTAACATTCTTTTCTTCCTTTTAATTGTATTTTTTACCTATTTCTATACAGAAATTACCTATAATCCAAAGGATATATCTGATAACTTGCAGAAAAACGGTGGATTTATTCCGGGTGTCAGACCAGGAGACAGCACCTCAGATTTTTTCAAGAATGTATTAAACAGGATAACATTACCTGCTTCGATATTTCTCGGTTGTTTAGCCGTTGTCCCAAATATACTTTTAGGCAATTCGAACCTTTCGATTTTCTTTTTTGGTGGCACTTCTATTCTTATTGTGATTGGTGTTGCGATAGAGTTTATTCATCAAATGGAAGGCTTTTTAGTCATGCGTCAGTATAAAGGATTTTTAAAGGGATGAGCATTCTTTTGTTTTTGGGACCGCCAGGTTCTGGCAAAAGTACCCAAGCTAGCTTAATAAGTGAAAGTTTACATATTCCATTGGTTAGCATGGGAAAATTGGTCAGACTTAGCTTGGAAGGCTCTTATAAAAAATATAAAGAATCTGTTATGAATGGAAATTTGTTACCGGACCATATTGTTTTTAATATCCTTTCTGATACAATTGCAAAGTTTGATACAAATAAAGGTTTTGTATTGGAGGGTTATCCGAGAACGATAGCTCAAGCAGTTCAATTGGATGAATTATTAATGAAGAAGGATTTAAAGATTGATATGGTATTGTTATTAGATTTGCATGACCAAAATATGATTATTAAAAGGTTAATTAACCGTTTTCAATGTACTCGTTGCGGTAAATCTTTTGATAAAGCCATGCTAACAAACTTTTCATTCTGCCCTGTATGTCAGGGAAATTTACAGGCAAGAGCTGATGATACCCCTTTAGCTGTTGAACAGCGAATGATGTATTTTCAAAAAGAGATTGATGCTCTTGTTCATTTCTATGGTGATAAATCCTTAGTTTATAAAGTGGATGCCACTCATTCCATACAGGAAGTGAAGAATCAGATACTGCAATTGATACAAACCAATTTGAACATGGAAATACACTCATGATCACAATTAAGAATTCAGTTGAGATAGAAAAAATGGCGAAAGCTGGATCTACTCTCTCAGATACCATGAATATCATATCAGAGAAGATTCAACCAGGAATTTCTGCATACATGCTAGATAGGTTGGCAGAAGAATACCTGCTAGCTCATGGATGTAAACCAGCTTTTAAAGGTTTGTATGGTTTTCCTTACACTATTTGTTCTTCTATCAACAATGAAGTGATTCATGGTTTTCCCACTAAAGAAAAAATCCTGAAAGACGGTGATATTATCTCGATCGATATCGGTTGTCAGTTTGAAGGTTATTTTTCTGATATGGCGAGAACATTTATGATTGGTGATAAAGTCCCGGTTAATCGAAAAAAGTTAGTGGCCGTTACTGAAGAAGCGTTGAATATTGCTATTCAATATGCAAAGCCTGGCAATAGGATCGGTGATATAGGTTTTGCTGTTCAGAAATACGCTGAAAAGTATGGGTATCAAGTTGTGAAGGAATATGTCGGACACGGTATTGGATTAGCGCCCCATGAAGATCCTCAAATACCTAATTTTGGCACTCCTCATACGGGTCCGATTATACAAGAGGGCATGACATTAGCCCTGGAGCCGATGATCAATGAAGGTACAGACGATGTCAGAACTTTAGAAGATAAGTGGACAGTTGTGACAACTGATGGCAAGAATTCAGCTCATTTTGAGGATACTGTTTTGATTACCTCTCAAAAAGCGACAATTTTAACAACAAGCAGGAGGCAAGATTGACTGAACCATCCAATAGGGACATTTTAGAGACCGAAGGCGTGATTATTGAAAAGTTACCCAATGCTATGTTTAAAGTTCGGTTGAAAAATGGCAAAGAGCTGCTGGCTCACATTTCCGGAAAAATGAGAATGAACTTCATTAAGTTAGTGGTAGGCGATAAAGTAAGAATTGAAATCAGTAAATATGACCTTGAAAAAGGCAGAATTACTTACCGTATTTAATTATTGGGAGGATAGTATGAAAGTACAACCATCTGTTAGAAAGAGATGCAAAGATTGTAAGATAATTAGGAGAAAAGGCACACTTTATATTATATGTGTTAATCCTAAGCACAAACAAAGACAAGGGTAAGGAGGATATAGTATGCCACGTATATCAGGTATTGATCTGCCTTTAGACAAAAGAGTCGATATTGCTTTAAGACGTATTTATGGTATTGGACCAGTGAATGCTGTCAAAATTGTTAACGATGCCAAAGTTAAATTTGATATTAAAGTAAAAGACTTAACTGAAGCAGAAATTGAGAGAATTGTTTCTATTATTCGGGAACAATATGTTGTCGAAGGAGATTTAAGAAAAAACGTCTCCCAGAATATCCGAAAATTGATGGATATTGGTAGTTATAGAGGTACTCGGCATAAAAGAGGTTTACCAGTCCGAGGTCAGCGTACAAGAACTAATTCAAGAACAAGAAAAGGACCGAAGAAAACAATCGGTTCTAAATCATAAGGAAGGGGTAGGGAATGCCAGAAGAAGAAGTAAAAGATGTAGCACAATCTGTAAGTGAGCAAGAGAGCACTACACCTGCTGCAAAGGTTGCAAAACGCAGTGGAAAGAAAAAAGCACCAGCAGAGGGAAAAGTGTTTATTCATGCTACTTTCAACAATACCATTGTTTCGATTACAAACCGAAACGGGGATGTTATTTCCTGGGGTTCAGCGGGAAACAGTGGATTCAAAGGAACTCGAAAAGGGAATGCTTATGCTGCCCAGGTAGCTGCAGAAACAGCTGCTAAGAAAGCTTTAATGATGGGTATGCGAGAAGTAGAAATTTTTGTAAAAGGTCCTGGTCCTGGCAGAGAAACAGCTATCCGCTCCATTCAGGCAGCCGGGCTTGAAGTGATTTCGATCGTAGATAAAACGCCGATTCCCCACAACGGATGCCGGCCACCAAAACCAAGAAGAGTATAGGAGTAAAAGATGGCAAGATATACTGAATCTTCATGCAAAAAATGCAGGCGTTACGGTTCAAAGCTATTCTTAAAAGGTGATCGTTGCTTGGGAGAAAAATGTGCTTTTCAGAAAAGACCGAATATACCCGGACAGCATGGACCTACTTCTCGAAGAGGAAAATTGACAGATTACGGATCGCATTTAATTGAAAAACAAAAAGCAAGATTTCATTACGGCATTATGGAATCACAATTTAGCCGATATTATGGAGAAGCTTCTCGACAGAGAAAAATTCCTACAGGAGATCGCTTATTGCAATTGCTCGAATTAAGGCTGGATAATGTGATTTACCGTTTAGGTTTAGGTTCCTCCAGACCTTTTGCCAGACAGATGGTTTTACATCGCAAAATAAAAGTGAACAACCGTTATGTGAATATTCCTTCATTCAGAGTAAAACCTGGTGATATCATTACTTTTAAAGATGAATTTTTATCGAATGTATATGTTAAATCTTCATTAGAAAGAGGAGAATCTATCCCAACTTGGTTAAGTCTTAATATAACTGATAAAAAAGCAGAGGTATTGAGTCTGCCATCAAAGGAAGAGATTAAAACTCCTTTCAATGAGCAATTTATTGTTGAATTCTACTCAAAATAAGTTTAAGGAAGTGAGGCCGAAATGGGGTTCACACTTGATAGTTTAAGACTCACAGTTGTGAGAGATGAAGAAAAGCGGGGAGAGTTCAAGATTGGTCCTTTACATAAAGGCTATGGGATTACAATCGGGAACGCTCTACGTCGAGTGTTGCTCTCTTCAATACAGGGAACGTCAATCGTTGCTGTTCATATTGACGGCATTTTCCACCAATTTACTTCTATACCTGGTGTTTTAGAGGATGGAATTCAAATTGTTGCCCAGATTAAAAAATTAGTTCTTCGATCCCAGATTAATGAAAGAAAGATTTTGTCTGTAACCAGAAAAACTCAAGGCACTATTTATGCTAGGGATTTAATCGCTCCTCCTTCTATCGAGATCGTTAATGGAGATCTTCCTATTGCTACTATAGTTGACGATGATACAAAATTTTCTATGACTTTACACACTGAGCAAGGAATCGAATACCGATTAGCAGATGAAAATCGCGATCCCGGTTATCCTATTGGTACATTCCCGATTGATTCAGCATTTTGTCCTGTTACCCATGTGCAGTTCTCTATTAAACAAGCCATGTACAATGAATCATTAAACTATGAAACGCTTGATATCATCATTGAAACAAATGGTGCCATCACACCTTACCAGGCATTACAATATTCCTCCCAGATTCTGGTGGATTATTTTTCCAATATTATGGTAGAAAAAGAAGAAGTGGAAGAAAATGTTCCTGAGATCCTCATTAAAGATGAAACAGAAGAAATTTTGAAACGTCCTTTAGAAGAGATTATTACGCTATCAGTCAGGACAGGGAACGTATTTAAAAAGGCCAATATCTATACCATCCAGGATTTATTCTCTAAAACACGCAAAGAATTGTTGGCATTAAAGAATTTTGGTACAAAATCGCTCACTTCGACTATTGAAGAACTCATGAAATTACCTGAAATTGAAAAACTGAAAAACAGAAAAGACCTTCAGTTGATGAAAGAGATAATCGCTGGTAGTTTCTTTGTTGATGATTCTCAAGAGGGTCTTATAGAAGAAGAGGAAATTCCTAAAAAAGTTTTTGAGGCAGTTCCTGGGATTATCAAAGCAGAAGTCGGAACTCAAGCCAAAAAAGTCGATATACAAACCGTTTTGAATACTGCGATTGAAGAAGTAGCGGAAGAATTAGAGATGTCTGAGCCTCAATTTATAAAACTAAAAGAAAAACTTATGGTTGATACGGTTGAACACTTAACTCATCTGGCCAAAGAAGAATTGCTAACAGGTAATAACAAGTTATCTAGGAAGAATGTTGACCTTTTGGAAGAATATCTGAAAAAGCACGGATTATCATTTAAAGAATAGGAGCAAGCCATGACACATGGGAAAAAACTAAGAAAACTGAATGTATACAGCGCTCAGAGAGCCAGCTTGATCAGAAACATGACTGTTTCTTTGCTGAGGGAAGAGTCTGTGACAACTACTGAAGCAAGAGCGAAAGAAATAAAAAGAGAAGCTGAAAAAGTGATTACTCTTTGTAAAGACGAATCCTTAGCTACACGTCGATTGGCTTTTGCTAAATTACGCGACGAAGAGGTATTAAAGAAATTATACGGTCCTTTACGTGATCGTTTCTTAGAGAGAAACGGCGGATATGTGAGGCTTTTTAGAGTGGGATACCGTCGTGGCGATGGTTCTCCTTTGTGCATGATCAAATTAGTGTAGGTTTGGATACAACGGTGTGTCGCCTTTTATAGAAGTAAACCAGGTTAGTTTTCACTACCCTGAAAATAGTGAAGATCAAAATGCAGTTCAAGAAATTCACCTGAATATTGAATCAGGTGAATTTCTATCTATTGTAGGAGCGAATAGCTCTGGAAAATCAACACTCGGACGATTAATTAATGCGCTCTATATTCCCCAAAAAGGCACCGTTAAGGTCAATGGCATGCTAACTTCTAATCCTGCATTTACTGTTCCCATCCGTAAAACGGTGCAAATGGTTTTTCAAAATCCTGATAACCAGATTGTCGCAACGACTGTGGAGGAGGAGATCGCTTTTGGTCCGGAAAACCTTCAATTGTCTTCCGATGAGATCCAGCAGAGAGTGAATGAATCATTGAAGCTGGTTGATTTAGAATCTTATCGGCTATATCCACCTCATTTACTCTCAGGCGGTCAGAAACAATTGTTAGCAATCGCCTCTGTACTTGCCATGAAACCGGATTGCATTATCTTTGATGAGCCGACCTCCTTATTAGATCCCGTTAACCGTAGAATGATTACCAAAAAGATACAGGACCTTGATAAAATCGGCATTACCATCATCTACATCACTCATAGGATGGATGAAGTACTTTTATCTGAGCGATCAGTCGTGATGAATGAAGGTAAGATTGTGTACGATGGAAAGCCAACAGACCTATTTGCATTAGATCAAGAAAAACTGATAAGCTTCCATCTGTACCCTCCAGACTTGATAAAAACCATAGAAGCGCTTAAGAAAAAAGGAATTCCATTCCCGACTCCCATCACGCATGCCAAAGAACTGGCAGATTACTTATGTCAATTGAAATAAACAACCTTTCTTTTACTTACGATAAAGGATTGGTCTTCGAGAAAAAAGCGCTACATAATGTATCCTTTACAGCCAATCCCGGTGAAATTATTGGGATTATCGGGCAGACTGGTTCAGGTAAATCGACCCTCATACAACACTGTAACGGATTGATTTTTCCCACAGAACTAAACCAAGTTATAGTGGATGACCTTGATCTATTTAACATGAAAAAAACAATCTCTGCAATTCGAAAAAAAGTAGGACTAGTATTTCAATATCCGGAAGCACAGTTGTTTGA
>JAQVYZ010000024.1 GCA_028708485.1 Caldisericia bacterium
ATGGATGAGAGTAGTTTTCCGTCATGATTGTAAAGAAAGAAACTCATCATTGGCTCAGATCCAATTGTCCAACGATGAAAATCCAGTTCTTCAATAGACAAGCAAGTACAACTGTTATTATTTGAATTGACGGATGAATAATGAAACGAAGTGAAACAAATACACATCACAATTAATATTGGAACAAAGAAGAAATGATTTTTGACGGATTGTCTCATTTTTGTCCTCCAACGTAATGCTTTAATGGAGCTGTTGCTCTCCTATTGAAGGTAATATATCACGAATATGAAAAATGATAAGGCTTTTGAATAAACTTTTATAACAATATTTTAACTAAGAACAAATTCAAATCTTGGCTTGAATAAGGAATTTCTCTAAAATTCAGCTTGCGAAACTGAAGACTGCGTAAAACGGCAGCATAAAAGGACCAAAGCTGAATCTGTTGATATAGGCTTTTTGTTTTTTATCAAGAGCTTCATTGTTTCTCATTATCCCTTTCCTTTAATAAATAATTATAACCAATGGACAGGAATAATGGCATGTTTCTTGTCAATTGGTAAATAGTCGTCATATAGACATATAATGCCACCCTCGCCAACGTTTTCTATATTTTTTTCAAGATTATCAAATGCTTTAATATTTGATTTGGTTGGATTGGATGATTTTTTGATCTCAAGCGGGTGAACGAACCCATCAATTTCGATCAATAGATCTATTTCAACTCCGTCTTTATCACGGTAAAAATAGAGAGGCGGATGTAAAACACCCGCATTATAATAGCTTTTTAAAATTTCTCCCACAACGAATGTCTCAAAAAAAGCTCCATTCATAGCTCCAGATTCTAATACCTCCGCATTATTCCATTTTGTGAGATATGCTGCCAAACCTGTATCCAAAAAATATAGCTTTGGTGTTTTAATGGCTCGTTTCAAACGGTTGTTGTGAAAAGGAGCTAATAAGTAAATCACGTTGCCTGCTAAAAGTATGGACAACCATCTTTCTGCCGTTGTTATACTAATACCAACATCTCTGGTTATTGAAGTTAAATTAAGCAATTGTCCTGTTCTGTTGGCTATGACTGTCATAAATGTTAAGAAGCGTAAATCATTCCCAACCTGTGTTAATTGCCGGACATCTCTTTCAATATAGGTTTTAATATAGGCGCTATAAAACATTTGCCAATCAATATTATCAGCGTATAAAGCTGGCATAGCACCTTTATGGATAATATTCCACAGCTCCCAATAGGCAATTTTAGTCACAGTTTGTTGCCTTGTATGGAAATAGGGTTCTTTTGGGATGAAATAATGATAATCATGGACTCCCTGAATCTCTCTTAAGGATAAACCGAGTAAATTGATTATTCCAATGCGTCCCGCTAAGGTCTCGCTTACATTTTTCATTAGATGAAACTGTTGTGATCCCGTAAGAAAGAATTGACCTTTTTCCTTGTTTTCATCCACTTTCATTTTAAGATAGCGGAAAAGGATAGGTGCGTATTGAACTTCATCAATAATCAATGGTGATGAGTGTTTTTTAAGAAAATTTCCCGGTTCCTCGATAATGCTTTGCAATAGAGTAGGATCATCCAATGTAAGATAAGGTAAATCTTGAAACAAATGCTTTAATAATGTTGTTTTTCCGACCTGCCTGGATCCTGTTAACAGAATAATTGAAAACATGCTTTTTAGCTTTGTTAAGACTAATTCCATGGAACGATCTATATACATAATTAACTCCGACTAATTGATTTTTCAATAATAGATTAGCCGAAATTTGCCATTTATCAAGTTAATAGCTGATTTTAATGGAACTAATTATGATTTGCGCCCGGCGTCATAGATTCATCTCATTAATCAAATAGTCACTTAAATAAAACTATTCGAGGATGGTTTTTTTGATTTTACAGTAGATATCCAGCGTATAGGCTGCCTCTCCGTAATGCTGACCTTCCAGAATTCTGACCTTTACAATACCTAAATCTGGGTAGATATCTATGACAAGAGCAACAGTGTATTGTTTGAGGATAAAGACTTTATCGGCGTCTTCTAATTTAGCCTGTCTGGTGGTGTCGTTGGCTTTGTCGGCTTCGATATATTCATTCAGGTAAAGGGGATTCCTGGCGATGATTCCACCGCCGGCTTCTTTTAAACCAATCATAATGACATCGCCGATTTCAGGGGAGTACTTGTAGCTGACAGATTTGGAAATGCTATCTTTGATAGAGGTTTCAACCTTCTTTTTATTCACATTCACAATCACGACCACCGTGATAACAACCATCAACAAAAGAAACCACCACTGTTCGTACCAAGGTTCTTTCAAGTTAACCCCCATCCGTCTCTGTCATCTAAGATAAACATGTAGAGTATAAGGATTATCTTTGTCATTTCCAGATACCAACGCAATAAACAGAATAAATTGACTATGACCACAAATTGCACCAGGAAAATACAGTGTTACACTATTTTTATCCAATATAGAATGATGAGGATAATCAAAAATAAGGAAAGAAAATACTGGAGAATGGATAGATGGCTGAAAACTATTTGATAGGGATCGATATCGGAGCAGTTGGCGTGAAGGCTATTCTGATTGACTCTCTTGGCAATAAGGTTTGCTCCACGTGGAGTCCTCATGATTTCCAGATCCCGAAACCTTTCTGGATTGAGCAGAATCCTGAAGATTGGTGGGACGGGACGCTGGAGTGTTTAATTAAATTACTCAGAATCTCAAAAGTATCACCAACGCAAATTGTTGGGATTGGTTTGTCCGGACAAATGTATGGGTTAGTTCTGATTACAGGCTCGGGTGGGGTATTGCGTCCTTGTATTTTGTGGAACGATCAACGCTCCATTCATCAGGCAATCACCATCACCAAAGACATTGGGGAAGAGAATATTCTACGTTTTACCGGTAATAACCTATATGCGAATTTCACAGCGCCTAAAATTAAGTGGGTACAGGAGAATGAACCTGAACTATACTCTAAAGTAGGTAAAATCATGCTCCCCAAAGACTATATCCGGTATAAGTTATCCGGAGAGATCGTCTCGGATGTTACAGACGCTTCCGGAACAGCCTTATTTAATGTAGAAAAGCGAAAATGGTCCAGGGAAATGCTGATGAATCTGAATATTTCTCCTTACCTGCTACCAGATACAATGGAATCAACAGCAGTTAGTGGTTACCTGAACGATGAGACCGCTTTGAAAATAGGATTACCCTCTGGGATCCCCATTATAGCAGGCGCCGGGAGCTCGATTTCAAGAATCATCGGAGCAGGAGCATTAACAAACGATGTCGCTACCATTTCGATTGATTCTGCTGGTTTGATTATTGTGCCCACCGATGAGTACAAAGCAGTCCCGAAAGGAAAAATTCACTGTTTTTGTCATAGCTTCCCCGGAAAATGGGCACTGGTTGGGATTACGTTATCAGCCGGAGAGAGTTTTCATTGGTTCAAGGAGAATTTTGGCGAGAAAGAACTACTGATGGAAGCGCTTTCGAAAACAGACGCGTATGAATTGTTGACGGACAGCGCTGAGAAGATTCCTCCCGGATCAGAGGGGTTGTTGTATCTTCCCTATTTGACCGGAGAGAGAACACCTCGTAATAATCCTCATGCAAAAGGAGTTTTCTTCGGATTGAGTTTAAAACACAAAAAAGCTCATTTTATCAGGGCGATAATGGAAGGCATCTGCTACAGTCTTCGTGATTCCTTTGATGCTTTTTCGCTAGACAAAGGAATCATAAGTGAAATCCGTGTGACGGGCGGAGGAGCAAAGAGCAAACTGTGGGGGGAGATCCTGGCCAATGTGATCAACCGAACCATCACTCCCATAGGATCGACAGAGGGAGCCGTGTATGGTGCTGCAATCCTGGCAGGAATTGGATTAAAAGTGTTTACGGCAGAGGATATTAAAAAAAATGCTTGTTTTACCTCCAGTAAGACAGTTTCCCCGTCCGGATCTGTTTCATTATATCAACAATACCTGAAGTTGTTTCAAACTTTACGAAACCAGTTAAACCCATCGTTTGATGTATTAAGCAGTATTTTATTGGAGGATGAATAATATGGAGTCGAACCTGATGTATCTTTCAAGCTATATATGTGATATCACTCCTGCTATCATTTCCTTGGCGAATAATGCGGAAAAAAAAGGTTGGGCAGAGAGTCATGCCGGTAATTTTTCAATTCGTTGCCCTGGAATAAAACCTCCAGAGCAATCTTGCCGTGAAGTTCTACTTGATTTTCCCATTCCTGAGCTGAGTAATGAAACCATTCTGTTAAAAAAAACCGGTGTACGCTTTCGAGACTGTCAGCATCTTCAAGAGAGCAGTTATGGAATCCTTCGTTTTGCAAAGGGCGGAACAAAATACCAGGTATGGCATGGAGATACTGCTGAAACCCCATTTTTACCCAGTACGGAATGGTTGACGCATCTGTTGATTCATCAGGCTATTCTGCAGAACAACCTTCCTTATCACGCGTTATTTCATACTCATCCTACTGAATTGATAGCGATTACTCACCGAATGGATGAAAAAAAGGAAACGTTAATGAATCAAATCATGCAGACGATGCATTCTGAATATGAACGATATTACCCGCATGGAATTGGATTCTTGGATCGAATAAAACCCGGCTCTCTCTCCCTTGCCGAACAGACTTCCAGAAAAATACTGCGACAACCCCTTGTCTTATGGAAAAACCACGGTAGTTTTTCCATCGGAAAAGACCTACATGATGCCTTCGATTTGGTGGAATTGGCAAACAAAATTGCTCAGTTATTTCTTTTAATCTATCCAGGGAAAACTTTTCAGGAAATCTAATCTCTATTTTGATACGTATCCCCAAACTGAGTTCAGTATTTTCATATCTGCTGCATCAATGATTTTATCCAGGTTACAGTCAAACTGTGATCGAAACTGGTAGCTTGGTGCATTCATCCCGTAATATCTGGCAAACAAAGTCAGGTCTTTCAGATTCACCGTTAGATCCTGATTGAAATCGGCGATTAGGTTCTGATCTACTTCTGCTTTCAATAAATAGGAAAATTTTTTCACTACCGTCTCTTCCTCTGTTGTAATAAGAAATTCAAATGTATTGTCACCACTTTGTAGTGGCAAAAATGCTTCAAATGGTTCATAGGAATCGCTTAAAAGCTCATAATCGCCTATTTTTAGAATGTAACTTGTGTCTTCAAGTCCAAACACTGTGCCTGTTAGTTTCATCCTCGGATGTTTTGGTAGTGTTTTTGGTTCATTAATCTCCATCCAAATAGCGTCGCTAAGAATTAAAGTGGTTAGAATCGCAATATTGCCACAGCTTCCAAGATCTTCCTGGCTGATACTATCCATTGTATCTTTCAATGTGTGATATCCTCCAATATCAGTGGGATTGTCCTGGAAGAAAAACACAGAAGGCACTTTATTCATGTGAAAGGGATAATGATCCGACCCCGGATACAATAAGTTAGCGTTGAATACAATATTCAAATCTTTATACACCGCTGATTCTTGAATTGTTTCACTCAGTTCCGGATAGAGTGTGGAGCTGGTACCGGCGTAAAGCACCCCCTCTCCGGTGCCAACCATGTCAAGATTAATCATTGCTCTCATTTTTTTTAGGGGAAACAAAGGGTTTTTTACATAAAACTGAGAGCCGACCAATCCTTCTTCCTCTCCGCTAAACGCAATAAACACAATATTGGTTTTTAAAGCAATAGGTAACTCGCTTAAAGCGCTAGCCAGCTCTAACATAACCGCTGTTCCCGAAGCATTGTCGTTTGCTCCTCGAAAAATATCACCTGTTATCTGATCTTTTCCAAGATGGTCATAATGAGCGCCTATCACGATCGATTCTTCAGAATCCGGGTCGAGAGCAGGAAGGTAGCCAATCACATTGTTAGTATTTCTTGTTTCAGTAGTGGTGTGCACTTCAAACGAAACTGTGACAGGAAGGGGTATGGATTGAGGCTTTTTCGTTTCTTCAATTGATTTCAACAGAGAGGTAAGGGTAACCTGGTTATTCTCAAAAAAAGTCGGAGCAGTATTTTTGTTCACATACAAGCAAGGGAGTTCGCAAGAGTACCCGGAGGCAAATTTCATATTCATGGGAACCAGCTCTGCATCAGTCGGTCTGGGGGAAAGTATGACGCCCACCGCTCCATGCTCAAAAGCGTTTTTAATCTTATACCGGGTGTTATAACCATCATATGTGTGGACTGCTACAAAAGATGGCCAACCATTCAGAATAAATACAGTCTTTCCTTTCACTTGTGTCTTGTCATAATCATCGTACTGCGATTCTTCATCCGTAATGCCAAATCCTGCAAAAACAACCTGGCTGTCAGCCATACCTGAACCGGAGTAGGGATAGACGACAAAGTGTTTCCGATACTCCATCTGAATAGTCTTGGAGGAGTTATTCACTTCAAAAGATAACGGAGAGTTGACTTCATAATAAGGGGTTTTAAATTCTTGGAAATAGGAGGTGTTTTGAAAAGGTTTCAAACCAAATTCTATGAATTGATCACGTATCCAATTAGCAGATTGGTTGTTCTCCTCTGTTCCGGATTGACGACCTTCGAAATCATCCAGGGTGAGTCTCTCGTTGTAAGCAAAAGCCTCTTCTGCGTGAAAATACTCTGTAAAAGAAGACATTAATGCCACTTTTTCTGGAATATCTTCTTTGTTGATTGCTTGTAAGTTTCCATTCAATGATGAAATAGATAGTAAACCTATAATAATGATCGATAAACATGTTTTCATGGTCTTACACATAATGTACCTGCTTTCCATTCTACAACTTCGCTCTTTATTATACATTACAATTATCTATTCATTGAAAACAGGTGAAATTTCATTATGATTTAAGCAATTTATTATATTAAGGTGACATAATGGAAAAGCAGAGACGGAAAATAGAATTCATCGATGGTGTGCGTTTTACAAAAGCAATCTCAGCTGGAGCAAAGTGGTTAATAGAGAGAGAAAAACAGTTAGACGATATCAACGTTTTTCCTGTTCCAGATGGGGATACGGGAACCAATATGGGTGGCACCTTAAAAGCATTGGCAGATAACGCTGAGGACATGGAGATCTCTTCTATCTCGGAAGCCTCAAAGATGGTAGCGGAAACTGCGTTGATGGCAGCCAGAGGAAATTCCGGCGCCATCCTGGCTCAGTTTTTTCAAGGATTATCGGAAGGGTTAGAAAAATATCGAAAGGTCACCACAGTTGATTTTGCTCAAGCAGCCAAGATTGCTTCTGATAAATCAGTAGAAGCTGTCTCAAAACCTAAGGAAGGCACCATGCTGACAGTGATACGAGACTGGTCGGAGTATTTAGTAAACCAAGCTTCACAGATGCCTGATTTTGCAGATTTATTCTATCAAACTCTGGAGGTTGCCAGAGTGAGCTTAAAAAAGACAAAAGAGCAGATGGAAGTATTAAAAAAAGCAAATGTAGTGGATGCAGGCGCACAAGGTTTTGTATATATACTAGAAGGTGCTATGAATTTTGCAGAACAAGGAAGAATGAGTCGGGAGAGATGGATCAATGCTTCTGAAGAATCAGCTGAATCACATACGGACCACACTTCAATAGAATCCAGTGAATATCGCTATTGCACAGAATGTATGGTGATCGGAACGCAGATTGACCAAAAGAGAGTCAAGGAAGTGTTGGCTGGAGTTGGAAATTCCACAGTAGTCGTAGGCTCTCCCACCAAAATCAGGGTGCACATTCATACCAATATGCCTGGGAAAGTATTTGAAGAATTACGAAGTTTTGGCGAGATCCAGCAAGAGAAAATTGATGACATCTTTCAACAGGAAAAAGATGTTTATGGCGATGTCAACCATTCCATCGCGTTGGTAACCGATACTTGTTCGGATTTGCCTGAAGACCTTATTGCAAAGTATAATATTCACCGAATCCCTTTTAGAATCAATTTTGGTGAGATCACTCATATTGATGAAGTGACGATTACCGATGAAGAATTCTATCAGCAGATGGAATCTTTCACCGTTGTACCCAAAACCTCCCAATTAAGCCAACCGGATCTGAAAAGGATGATGGATTGGACAAACAAGTACTTTGACTCCACTCTATGCCTGATTATGGCAAGGAGTCTGAGTGCTTCCGTGGATACCGCCAAACGGGTAGCGAAAACGATTTCTGATAAAATCATAGTGATGGATACCAATACCATTTGTGTGGGATTGGGGCTCATCACTCTGGTAGCCGCGAAAGCCATCGAAAAAGGGAAACCTCTGGATCAGACGATTAAGATCGTTCAAACCGCGATGGAAAATCAAAAGCAGGTTTTTACTGTGCGGGACTTGAAATATTTGATTCGTGGTGGAAGATTAAGCGCTTCAAAAGGCTTTATCGCAAACTTGTTGCATCTGAAACCATTGCTTCACACTGAAAAAGATGGGTCACTGCATCCATTGTCCAATGCCTTCGGGAAAAATGGATTAAAGAGGAAATTGTTATCAACCATGAAAAAAACGATGATTCCAGGAAAAAAATACTGGATTGCGATTGGTCACTGCAATAATGAAGAGACGGCATCATGGTACAAAAAGCAGATTGAATCCCTTTTCTCTCCCACTGAATTATATGTTACCTCTATTGCCTCCACGATTGGCTCTCATTCCGGACCGGGAACCATCTCTATCGCCTATTTCCCGGAACCAGAATTCTAACCGTTGGCCAAACCTGATTTAATATCTGGCATCATTATTGAGACAGGGT
>JAQVYZ010000025.1 GCA_028708485.1 Caldisericia bacterium
CCTTGGCTATGTTTGTGGTTCGTTCCCGGTAACCGGCGTGGCAGGCGATAGCATCCAGGATCTCGGGGCTAAGGGCTAATGGTTTTAGTAAGGTTTGCGCTTCTAAACCGTGTTGAGCCGGATTTTCACTCGTCAGTTCGTAGTCCACATCGTGTAACAAACCTGCCAGAGACCACGCTGTGCTATCTTCACCGAGTTTTTCGGCGAGTGATTTCATGCAGGCTTCTGTGGCATACATGTGTTTCAGCAAATTCTCTTTCTGAATGTGCTGTTTTAATAATGTAACGGCTTCTTCGCGTGCCATTTCGTTTCTCCTCTCAGGCTGATTTCAGTTTATCGGCTAAATCGGTCTTTTCCCAGGGAAAATCTAAATCTTTTCTGCCGAAATGACCATACGCTGCAGTTTGTTTAAATATCGGCCGGAGAAGATCAAATTTTTGAATGATGGCAGCCGGGCGGAAATCAAAGCTTGCCATAACCTTTCTTGAAATCTCTTCATCCGGAATGATTCCGGTTCCAAATGTGTCGACAAAAACCGATACCGGATGAGCGACCCCGATAGCATAAGCAACCTGGATCTCACATCGTTCTGCTAATCCTGCTGCCACCACATTTTTAGCCACATACCGTACCGCATAGGTAGCTGTTCTGTCCACTTTTGTAGGGTCTTTACCGGAGAATGAGCCTCCGCCATGGCGTGAATAACCACCATATGTGTCGACAATAATCTTTCTGCCGGTTAATCCCGAATCTGCTTCCGGTCCGCCGATCACAAAATGACCGGAGGGATTAATATAATATTTCGTATGTTCATCCAGCAGTGTAGGGGGAATTACAGGCCGGATCACCCATTTTTTGATATCTTCAGAGAGCTGGTTCATATCTACTCCTTCATCATGCTGGGTAGAGATGACAAGTGTATCGATCCGGACGGGAATGTCTCCCTCGTATTCAACCGTAACCTGGGTTTTTCCATCCGGAAGGAGATACGGCAACGTATTGTTTTTTCTGACTTCTGTCAGTTTTTTGGCTAATTGATGAGCAAGCGAGATTGGCAAAGGCATAAGCTCCTCCGTTTCACGGCAGGCAAATCCAAACATCATGCCCTGATCCCCCGCGCCTAATTTATCTAATAGGTCGCATGTGATTTTCTGACGATATTCCCATGAGTTCTCCACTCCACCGTCAATATCACAGGATTGTTCTTTAATGGTGTTGATCACTCCGCAGGTCAGCCCGTCGAATCCGGTTCTGCGGTTTTGGTATCCGATCTCCTGAATAGTGGTACGGGCAATGTTGGCGACGTCTACATAGCAATTGGTCTTGATTTCCCCCATAATCGTCACTAAACCTGTAGTAACCGTTGCTTCACAGGCAACATGGGCTAGCGGGTCCTTTTCCAGTATGGCGTCTAAAATAGCATCGGAAATTTGGTCACAAATCTTATCAGGATGACCTTCTGTTACCGATTCTGATGTAAATAACCATCGGTGTTTCTTCATCTACCCACTCCTCTAAAAAAACCTAATACTGTAAATCTACCCATTTTCGGGAAAATTATCCAACTCACTCCATAAATATAATCCGGTTTCCTCATCCAATGTTCTTGTCAAGTCTGTCGTAGGATAGGATAGCCGTATAGTACGGAACGTTCTTAAAACAAGCTCGCCGGTTGCGCTGATAATCGCTTTTACCAAATGTCCGCCTCGTACTTCAAACGCTGCATTCGATAAGGTAACATGAATATGAAAAAAAGGTTCTTTTTCTTTTAAAGAGAGGTTACCGATCAGGGAGGTGATCTCTCTATTTTCCTGGTACACTTTGGTAACGTACTTTTTGACCTCCGGATCAAACCATCCTATTTCTGCATAACTAACCGCTCCGATGCCTGTGATCGTGCCGGTTGCCCCAGTAAAGGATTTAAATTTCTTACAGAATTTAGTTAAGGATTCGAGAATTTCTTCTCCCTTTTCCAGTCTGATGAACCAGGTTGAATCTCCTGGTAAATCATCTTTAATCAATTTATAAAGCATTTTTTCCTTACCTCTTTAAAGCAATCTTTATTTCTTTCGTTTTAGCTTCCCAGTCTACCTTTGCGCCAAAGGCTTCCCCGATGAACCGTAGTGGTACCATCGTTCTTCCGTTTATGATAACAGGAGGGGCATCCAACTGGAGAGGCTGCTTATTCTTATACGCAGTCTTTTGTCCGATTCGCAAAGTGAGTTGAACCGAGTCCAAAAGAAGGTTGATCTCTTTTTTCGAAGCTACCCAATCCACTTTGGCGCCAAAGGCTTCCCCGATAAACCGCAGCGGTACCATTGTCCTTCCGTTCATGATAACAGGAGGGGCATCCAGCACCACTGATTGGTTGTTTACGATCGCCAACGCCCTGTCAATCGCCAGTTCAATATATAAGATCATTTTATACCGGGTGACGACAAGGTCGAGAGACGATTGGTTATTCGCTCTGTCTATAACAACCAATCGAAAGGTTTGTTTCCCTAAGGCGACGTTTTGGGTATGTTTCCAGTCTATCCTATAATCTGCTGAGATCGTCTGCTGATTAATCACCAAAATACAGGCTTCGTCAGTGTGAATCTGAATCGCAATCTGACTCAGGGTGGTTTCCATTGTCTGCAAATTGGGTTGTATTAGTGAGATGATGGGGGGATGAGTGTCAACCGTAACGGTTCTCGTCTCTTTCAATTGGTTGCCGTAATCATCCTTGATTAGGAAAAGGATCGTATTCTTGCCCTCGGAGAGCAGAATTGTCTCCTTGAATCCTCCTCGGGTATCCAGTCGAACCGATCGTTCGTTAATAAACAGGAAAGTTCCATTGGTAGAACCAGACACCTCGATTGATCGTTTGCTGATGATCAGGTTATTCTGCATGTTGATCGAGAGGGTGAGAGGATTTCGGAATTTGGTGACGGTATTTGACCAATCCGATTCTAATCTACCGTTAAAGGCAAACACACGGTACGTATAGACTGTTTGGTTTTTCACTGTTGTGTCGGAATAAGTTTGTTCTTTCAGCCAACCTGTCTCAAGAAATGGATTTCCCGGTAGCTGTTTAATCCGGCTTATCTTGTATTGAGCGTTTTCCGGTAAATTTTGAATGGATAATTCGATACCGTCTTTCCTGTTTTCAGCGGTTAGGGATGGAATCAGCCATGGATCTTTCTCAATGGCTTCGACTTCAATCGGAAACTGAATCTGTGAGTTATCCTGCATCGTGATCAGGACAGTTTCTTTCCACGATCCTGCTTCTGTCGGTGCTGCCTGAAACTGGAGCAAGCTTTCGCTGATCTGATAGGAGACAGGCAATGAAGCTGGCATGACAACCTTCAATGGTTTCCCGGAATGAGAAAAAAATAAGTTAAAGACAGCCTGGGTTCCTTTGTATAGGGTAGTAGACCACTGTTTTTCCACCGGTTCAGCGGGAGCCTCCGAAGATTGTATAAAGCACAGCACAGCTTGACCAACTAATCGTTCTTCCAGCCATATCCCGATTCGAATCGGGATTGTTCGGGTTGGTTTTGGTTGACTCATCAAGAAAGAACCTTTTAAAATCGTGCCGGGATGAGTGGTTTGCGAAGAGAGTTTCATCTCGATATCCGGATCCTCATTCTCGATGGTCAGCTGTAAAGGTTTCCTGAAGGATCCCTGGCTGAATAAATCAATCTCAAAGGAAAGCGGTTGATTCGGTGTGACGAATAAAAATTCCGGGTCCGTTTCCAGGGAGAGAAGTTCCTCGTTGCCCTGTTTGAGCGGAAGAATTGTTTTTTGACCTGAAGCAGTCGCGATTTCAATACGGCTTGTCTCAGAGATAGTTTGGTAATCCAGCATAGCATAAACAAACTGGTATCGGTACTGTGGAAACAAAAGGATTGAATCCATCGTAAAAAGGGGTATTTCGTTTCCCTCTTTGTCCTTTTCGGATGAAAAAAGGGATATGGAGAATGATTCGCTCAAACCTTCCTGTTCCTGAAAATGGAAAAGTACTTCCGTAAAATCTTTTGATACTAAGACTTCTTTTTCAATCGGGAGACTCTCTTTACGCAAGTAAGACAATCGAATGTCGGGTGTCTTCCCCGGATTTGTTTGTAAAGTGAATGGTTCAAAGCCGTATTTTGTAATGATCACCTCTGATGGGAAGGCAGGTAAATAAAAATAACCCCATTCATTGGTTTGCGTATCATTGACAAAGCAATCAGTCAAAGGATTGCCAAAGGGATCCCTAATCGGCCAATAGACAGATCCTTCCGGGTCGTTCCGTTGAACCTTCAGGGAGATCGTTTCAGAGGTTTGGTTGGATAAACTCAACGCTTGTATGGACACTGTTCCGGCAGGCAAATCTTCAGGTAATGTTACCTTCTCTACCTGAGTACGGTCTTTTACCAGATGCAGCTGCGTGATCAGGACCTTGGTCACCCCTTCGCTGGTTACCGACAAGGAGACATCCTGGTTAGCCTGGCTCTTAAAATACAGGGGGATTGAGGTATCTGATGAGATGGTTTCGGGCTCTTTGGAGTCAACCCAGAACAGGAAAGAGGAGTCGGATTCCCAGGCACAATCCCAAACAAACTCATTGTCTGATTTTAAGGGGATCTGAACCTCATCGGTAACGAGTTTATGCTGATTCTGGGTGATCAGGAAACGATAGTTTCCTTTGGAAAGGTTGTTCAAAGTGAATTTTCCCGACTCATCACTGACTGTCTTACCGGAGGTAGGACCCTCCCATACTTCAATGTTGGCTTCCACCAATGGCAGGTCATATAGGGAATTCCATATGCTACCGCTCAAACTCTCTTTGCCGGGAATGGATTCGCGGATCTGCAAAGCGGAGAAAGTAACTTGCTTGGTTCCTTTATCGCTTAAGAAAGTGGTTTCTAATTGAGCATTCTTTTCGCACCACGGCACCACAGGATCAAAGAACTCTGTCTGCATTGCCGCTATTCTGGATCGGAACAACAGGATTCGTAGATGAGGGGTCAGTAGGGAGAAGGAGACTGTACCGGGTACGGTGGAAAGAAAATGAAAAGGAAGGGTATCCCCGATAAAATAGGTGCCGTTTTCGCCTTTGGAGAGAGTTAATGTAGTTTTAACCGTTTCATACGGATGAACCGTCATCTCGGCTGTGTTAGATTTTTGGCTGATAGTACCGTCAGAGTAGACTGCTTTAACGATATACCAGTACGTTTTTCCGGCTTTAAAATCCAAGTCTGCTAAGGTTCTTTCCTTGATCAGGGAAGAATTCATCGGGTAGGTGGATTCAATATTCGGGTAGTGCAAACTTTTATAGACGTTATATCCGATCACATCCAGCGCGTTCTTCGCGGGAGGTCCCCACGTGAGTTGTATGGTGTTCTCTTCCTCGATTAATTTTGCGCGTAAATTGGTAGGAGAAGTTGGGTCGGTCCTCAGAACATAGATTCTGCCAGAGAGCTTCTGGTATCCTTCATTCCGGGAACCGTACGTGAAGCTGATGGCATAGTCATACCCTCCCGTACCAACTTCCACGCCAGGAGTAAACAACAGGGAAGATGACTTTGCTTGGTGATCCAGGGAGCCGATCTCTCGGTTGGAGATTTTCATCCAGCTGGGACCAAAATCTACATTAATCCGAACATTCTCGGTCACCCCTTTGGTGGAGGAGAAGACCAGGGGAAGCTCCCAATGGCTAGCCGGTTCTATAATGGGCTGCCAGCCTGAGACAGGGTATATGAGCAGGTCTCCTCCTGGGGGTAATACCTCAATCGGGAGGGAGATAACATTGATATGGTTGTCGGCTTTGGCTTGAACTCGGATGATATACAACCCCGGTTTCACACTTAAGGATGGATTAAAAGAGCAGATTACCGTGGACGGAGGCTGGGCAGTCATCGGTTCAAAGGTACATTCCCAGTAGTCAGGTAAATTTAAGGGGGAAAATGTGATAGGTTTGCTAAAATTGGTGTATTTACTCAATTCCAGCTGAAAAACAGCTTTTTCTCCTACGGAAACTGATTGCTTATACGGTCTTGCCATTACCTGAAAAGTGCCGATTGACAAACCTGAGACCACTAAGCTGACATCGATACTTTTTGAAAGGTTGTCATTAAACACCCGGATGGAGAATTGATACTCATTGGCTTCCGTTGCTTCGGAAACCAATAGGTCCAGGATCCTTTTTTCCTGGAGCAGGGAAGGAATAGAGTAGGCAGAAAGCGTGACAGTGGGAGGTGCTCCAATCAACTCCAGTGAGAGGTTTTTGCAGTATCCTTGGTTCAATTGAAGGGAGACTGGGTAACTGACCGCTTTTCTCTCATGGGTAGCGAGGAAAATCTTCTCCGGCATCACTTGCAAGAGGGGTTCCTCTTCCACCAGGGTGATGTTGACTTCTTCTGTGATGAGACCGTTTCTCACCTCTACACCGTATTTATCCATCTGGATAAAACCTGTCTTTCGGACACGGATCGTGTGGAGTCCCGGTTTGACATCCTGGATCTCGTAAAAGCCAAAAGCATTCGTGGTAACGGTTTCTTTAAACTGGAGCGGGAGAGAAACCTCCGCTCCCTGGATCGGTTTACCGTCCACCATGATTTTACCTTGTATGGTGCCAGTTCGAATATTACTCCTGATCTCAAATAAGTACTGGGCTTTCCCGCATAAATTGACCTCCCTGGGTTTTAGGTAGAGATAATATTTACCGAGAGGCAGTTCCGGTGGAATCTTCCAGTAGTACTGGACCAGTTGGTCCTCCGGGATGTGTAATTGGGAGACAATCAGCTTTTTTTGATGCGGGTCAGCGATATACAGGTCGGTTACACAGGAGAGGGAAGAACGGATAAAAACAGTAGCGGTTTCTTCTTTCTCAAAAGAACTCCCGGAAGGTTTATTCATCCATAAGTCGATATCCGGCAAACCGTAAACTGCCAGACAGGCTTCCTGAAATGGTGTTTCGCTATCGACCCACACGATTTTTTCAATGGTATTCGAGGTGCAATCGTGCGAGATTTTTAGCTTATACTGTCCTTTTTGCAAAGCTTCGAGCGAAAAATACCCGTCGTCTTCCGATTCCGTTCTTGCGTAGGAAGAGCCGGTTACGGTTTCAATCACAGCGCCTTCGAGTCCTTTTTTATACATATCCGAGCATTGTAGGATTCTTCCCCGAATCCGATAATTGTCCCGATTTTTTGCTTGTATTTGAAAGGAATACACTTCAGAGAATGTACTTTTCAAGTCCGGGGTAGAAGCCTCTACTCTCAGAGAAAAATCAGTCTGGATCGGATAGGTAATCGGAATCCCCACTTCGTTATCCATACTCGGGGAGAGTTCGAACCCTTCTACCAAAGGGACCAGATGGTCTTTATTCATCAGGGTTACATTGAGGATACAGTACTGATTCGGGTTGCCATGCAATGTCAGGGTGGAACCGGGGGTGACCACTTTATTCGGGGAGAAGCTGACTTTGATATAGAGAGAATCTGTTGCAGCTTTAACAGGAGAAAAATAAACACCAGATTGTGTCAGGAAAAAGATAACGAAAAGCGTCATTATCTTTTTCATCATCACCTCCAACTGAAAGTTATAAATTCTTCCCGCGAGAAGGTCCCAATGCCATCAAAATTCGGGTAAATCCATACGACAATCCGTAAGAAAAAGCCAATAAGACCGGCATCAGAATCCACAGGCTGAAATGGTGGAATTGGTTCTGCTGGACGCCAAGAGGAGGCATCATAGAGAGATGGATGAAACCAAATCGGTTTACCCAGGTGGCTGTAAAAAGCAGCAAACAGATAGCGAAGGAGATGAATATTCCATTCAGATCCATACAGATCTCTTCATACGAGATATCAAACCAATATCCGGCTAATAATGTGAAGATAAGCACCATTACGGTGAGAATCGGTAAAATGAAGAGCAGTTGACTTAGCAAGATTCCCAACAGTGTCAGGGAGGAAAATACCGGCAAACTTAAACTGGCAGGAAAAACATATTGTTCGAGTAGGACATATACGGCAAAGAAGAAAACACCAAATGTGTAGGAACGGTATCGGGCTAACCAATTATAGAGCCAGACCAATAGACTGATTAATGCCAGTAAAGTGAATATCAGGCTGGGGATGACATTCATTCTTTTCTGTTGGTATAGATGGAAGCTGTTAAAATCATCGATAATCACCTGGTATCTTCTCTCGAGTTCTACCAGATTGGCAGAATCGGTTGCATGAATCGTATCATTGGCCTCTAAAAGATAACCGGCAATAATCGCATCATCGAGTTGATACTGGTTTAAGTAAAAAACAGAAGAAAAAATGGTCTGGTCAGCATGATACATAAAGCGGTTTATGGTTTCTGTTTCTTTGATGGGGAACCAGTCAAAAACAGGCTTTCCCAAACAGCCGATGGGAGGTACCACGCCCCATGAATACGCAAGTGTAGCGGTAATGTCTTCTATCGGTTTATCGGATTTTGGAAGAGGTTGGGATTCAGAGCCGGTTTCTCGGGAAAGCGAATTCCAGTAAATAAACGGGGAAGAGGAGGTAATGTTTCGTATCCAAGAGACCCCGTCGGTGTTTTTATCGGGTAAGAAGCATAAGAGCACTTGGGAGGTGATTTTCCCTTCTAGGATTTTTGCTTCATAGGCAAGGATCCATTCCTTGATTTGCTCCTGACTAAGCTGATCTCTGTCTAC
>JAQVYZ010000026.1 GCA_028708485.1 Caldisericia bacterium
TAGTTGACTCTGCCAATGCAAGAGTTCAGGTCTTTGATGCCAAAGGAAAATACCTGAGTCAGTTTGGATCATTTGGCACTGCAGAAGGTTTTTTACGAAATCCCACCGATATATCACTGGACGGCAGCAATCTATATATCTGTGATACCGGCAATAACCGAATACAGGTATTCAGTACTGAGGGTGATTTTATCACCACTTTTGGCAAAGAAGGGAATGGGAATGTAGAGTTTAAGAATCCTCTCGGTATCGAGGTGGCAGAAGGCAACATTTTCGTTTCCGACACCAATAACCACAGGGTGCAGGTGCTAAATCTGGATGGTACTTATCAGACCTCTTTTGGATGGCAAGGCTCTGAAGAAAAAGCATTTCTGTTTCCAAAGGGAATTACCTATTATAACGACACGCTTTATGTAGTAGATTCAGGAAACAATCGTATTCAGACTTTCGGTAGCAATGGTATTTTTAAGAAAGTACTAGAAACTGTGGATTTTGGCTCTCCTTACGGCATTGCTGTTCTGGATAACAAAATTTTAGTATCTGACATTGTGTTAAATAAGATTTTTTCTTTAGAAATGGATGGAAAATTCTTTGGATATTTTGGCTCCCAACAGAACGCTAAAGGTTACTTTGTAAGACCTGCAAAAATATGTGTATCTGATCAACATATTTTTGTTTTGGACATCGTGACAAATGTAATTCAAAAATTTAATAGTGCCGGTAGGTTCGTCAGTATGATCAGTAAAGAAAATTTAGATAAAGCCGGTGTTTCGACGCCTGCTTCCATCGATTATTACGATCAAAAACTATTTGTAGTCGATTCTAATGCCTCAAAGATCGCCGTTTTTTCTGAAGAAGGTGAGATATTATCTACTTTTGGCACTTATGGATCCAATGACGGTGAATTTATTTTCCCTAACGATATATCTGTATTTAATGATCTTATTGTTATCAGTGATGCGGGTAATTCCAGAATTCAGATTTTTGATACAACGGGAAAATGGAAAAAATCTTTCGGCACTTTTGGAAGAGCAGACAGTCAGTTCATTGCCGCTAAAAGTATCTCTGTAGAAGAAAATGCCATTTTTGTTTCAGATTCCGGAAATTCCTGCATACAACAATTTGATTTTGATGGAAATTTTATAAAAAAAATGGGCAAAGATGGATATGAATTGGGTAGTTATAGTGAATTAACCGGCATCGACTCTGACTCTTCACATAAAATATTTATTGCCGACACGAACAATAACCGTATTCAGATACTCGACACCATTACCAACCAATCTCGTGTTTATGGAAGTTTTGGATCCATTTTTCAGATTGAGGATAATTTTGCCAATGCTTCAAAAGACTTTAACTACGCTCTCATTCCAGGTAAATTCGTTTACCCATCGGATGTAGCAGTTTTTAAAGATTATCTGGTTGTCGCTGATCCGTATAATGCACGCGTACAAATGATTCCTTTCACTTCCATATATCATGGGGAGACGATTAGAATCACTCCGAAATATTTAGATTTTGGTTCCATTGGAAAGCAAACTTCTTACCAAAGAAAATTTTTAATACACAATGAAGGTGGTGCTTTATTATCAGGCAAGTTATCATCAACAGATCAAAATATTGCCATAAACCCAACTGATTTTTCAGGATCAAATCAAGAGATAAGTGTTACCATTAATGGTCTTGTTTTAGAAAGTGGAAAAAGTTATCAATCCAAAATTATTACCACATTTTCCAATGGTACTGTCAAAGAACTTGATGTTATTTATCAATCAAGCGAATCCCCGGATTTCTTCATCGATATGGAACCATTATTGGTCGCATCTGCTGATGATGAAGGCTATAGAATTCTGATAACCCTTACTCCTCAAACCGGATTTTCCGGTGCTGTCACCTTTTTTGCACTTGGCATGCCAAAAAACACGACAACTGAATTTGATCCTCCTTCTATAATCTTGCCTGAAACCAACAAAGTTTTTATGAAATTGCGTCCTTCCACTAAACTTGTAGAAGCGGGTGTCTATGAGATTGAGGTTGAAGCGCAAACCCTGAAAAAAGATATTAAGCACAGGGCTTCTTCCACTTTTATTTATAAACAAAAAGTAAACTTAGTCCCGCATACCGTTTTAGGTGAATTGTTTACCGCAATCTGGTGTTTAAACTGTGTCTATTCCCATAGAGCAATGGACAGATTATATGAAGAGATGGGAAAAGAAAAAGTCGCCTGGATCGAGTATTATGTTGACTCCACAGCAGATCTTCCCGTACCTAGATTGGCTTATGCCGAATCTGAACAACGTATGAAATGGTATATGGCAGACAAAGGCTTACCAACTATTTTCTTTGATGGCACTGATTATCTCAAAGGAGTTCCTAATTTAGAAGATGATTCAGATGCGGGTAAGACCAAAAGAATGTATGAAGCTTACCTTGAAAAAGTCATCGAAAAATCGAAAGAACCATCATTAGTGAGTATTTCCGCTAAAGGAAGATTTGATTCAGCCAAGAGAGAAGGTAATATTACCACGGTTGTCACAGCACTTGACACTATACCGTATAAAGACCCGCGGATATATTTTGCATTAACAGAAAGCAATATACCTTATGTCGCTATGAATGGCGATAAGGTACATCATTTTGTGTTGAGGGATTTTGTTTCACCCAAAAATGATAATCAAACAGACTACATGGGCACCCCTATGAAAAAAACAAATGGAGAAAAATTTGGATTCAAGGGAGATGTATTTGAGTTATCAGTCAGTTATGACGTTATATCACTTTATAATATAAACAACCTTTCCATGGTGGTTTTTGTTCAGGACAACGTAACAAAACGAGTTCTTCAGACCCAAGTGTATCCGGTAAAAGTAATTAATAATCGCTCATTTGATCTTGTTTCAGATGGATCATTATCTCAGAAACAAGTGAAAGGAAGCGAAGTGATTTTAACCAGTTATCTTTACAACAACGGCACATCACCAGATATTTATAATTGCATTGTATTAAATAAAACCAAAGAGAAATGGCTTTACCAGGTAATGGTAAATGAAGAGCAGCAATCAGGAGATATCAATGGCGGTATAAAACTGAACGCAGGTTCCTATGCAAAAATAGAGATTAAAGTAGCGATTCCAAATAACGCACCAGCCAAATCTGAACAAGTATTTACCATACAAGCCGTATCCCAGACTACTGCCCAATCAAAGCTTTTAACAGGAAGAGTTGATGTGATTGAATCCCGACCACCCGGGTTCAAGATATCGGTAGATAATAATGAGGAGCCTATACAGGTTTTAGCAGGGGAAGAAATCACATTAAAAATAAGATTAATACCTGATCCCTATTTTGATACACCGGTACATCTTAGCTTAAAATCTATTCCGGGTGAGTTAGAAAAACATGAATTCACTACCCCTGAGGGAACAATTCCTTTTATTTCAGATTTAATCCTGAAATTTAAGCCTGAGACGCTTGATAAAGATATTGATCTGGTGATTTTGGCCACCGGGGGGAACATAGAAAAAGCTTACATAGTGACGATAAACGTGGTAAGAAATCCGGATGCAATTGCTCCTGTCATTGATATCACTTATCCTCCGGATAATCTCATCACAAATAAAAATCCATTAGAAATATCCGGCATTACCGATCCCTCTGTTACGATAGAAATCAATGCAGAGCGAGTTGATGTCGATAATTCAGGTGCTTTTTATAAATCGTTTCACCTGAAGGAAGGCTTGAATGAGATTTATATTGTGGGAAAAAACAGGAAAGGTCTCACTACTGCAATCGGTAAAAAAGTTATTTTTGATTCCATTCCCCCTTTGTTAACTATAGAACCTTTACCGGATAAGACAACGCGGAATGAATTAGTCGTTATTGGCAAAACAGAACCCGGTGCTGTGTTAAAAATCGGGGAAAGCGACGTTCCCACCGATAAAGAGGGTAATTTTACCTTTACCTATTCACTTACTAAAGGCTATAATACAATCGATATTATGGCCGTGGATACCGCTACAAACACAACTTTTGTATCGTACGATATCAAAAGGATTAATCTGATCAAGTTAAGAATTGGATCGAATAAAGTAGAGGTTAATGAAATAATAAGCGAAATTGATGCCGCTCCCTACATTAAGAAAAATCGAACGATGGTTCCAATCAGGTTTATTGCTGAAACAATGGGGGCTGTCGTCGAGTGGAAAGCCATTCTGCAAGAAATTATCATTCAGCGGGATGGCAAAACCATTCGGATCAAAATTGGCTCCACTGAGGCTTTTATAAAAGAAGAGGGGGGATTGGGAGAAACCAGGGTTATCCTGGATGCGCCTCCTGAAATTTTACACAGCCGTACATTTGTGCCACTTAGATTTATATCGGAGAGTTTGAATGCATTGGTCGAATGGAACAATGAATCAAAAGAAATCATAATTGAGGATTAATTATCTATGAAAGAAACAATGGCCATTTTAAAAGCATTATCTGATAAGGGAAGATGTAGAATACTATTGGCATTAACGACATTTGATGAACTGTGCGTATGTCAGTTAACTGAAATGATGGGTCTTGCAACCGCAACAGTTTCCCGACACATGAGTATTCTTTCGCAGGCTAATTTGGTAAAATTCAGAAAAGATAAGACATGGGTTCATTACAGCTTATCAGAAAATATATCTCCGGATTTATTAAGATGGTTGATTAATTCTACTATCCAGTCTGAAGAAATTAAAAAAGATAAAATAAAATTAGACGAAATACTAAAGCTTGATTCCATTCATAATTGTAAAGTAAACTCAGATATAAAGGGAATCAGCAAATGAAAAAACTGGCAACCTTAATGAAAGATCTGCCTCGCTATTTGTTCTTTACCGGAAAAGGAGGGGTTGGAAAAACATCTCTTGCTTGTACCACAGCTGTTTTTTTATCCGACCTCGGGAAAAAAGTATTGATTGTCAGCACAGATCCGGCATCTAACCTTAGTCAGGTTTTTAATTCGGATATCAGCCAAAAAGCTTTATTAATAAAACACACCAACACTCTTTGGGCTATGAATATTGATCCACGCAAGTCTGCCGCTTTATACCGAGAGAAAGTTATAAGTCCCTATAAAGAATTTCTTCCGCTTGCTACTATCAAAGAAATTGAAGAGAAATTATCCGGAGCATGCACAGTAGAAATAGCAGCTTTCAATGAATTCTCAAGATTGATGACAGATGCCGACATAATATCAAAATTTGATCATATTGTCTTCGATACCGCTCCCACAGGTCATACTTTACGGTTGTTGAATCTGCCAAAAGCTTGGTCTGATTATTTGCAGGCAAACCCTGGAAATACTTCCTGTCTGGGTCCTATGTCTGGATTAAAAGGGCAGCAAAAACAGTTTGAAGAAACATTGTCTACATTACAAAATCCTGAAAGCACCAGGGTTTTTTTAGTAACAAGACCTGATAACAGTGCTATTAAAGATGTCTCCAGGACATTTGACGAATTAAAATCCTTGGGAATTACCAATCAGCAATTATTAATCAATGGCTTGCTCGAACAGGATGAAAATCATGACAGATTTGCTTTATCTATCATTAACAGACAAAAAAAAGCTTTGGAAAACATGGATGAAGAATTAAAATCGCTTCCACAATCAATTATCAAACTATCTTCGACGCCTCCTGTCGGGTTACCTTCTTTACGACTTTTATTTCACCAAAATCAGGAGAAAGTCGTCTTGGCATCCCACACAACCAATGAATATGACGCAGTAAAAGCCTGGACATTTAACGAATTAATGAATAAATTGAATATGCAATCTGGCATCGTTATGACGATGGGCAAAGGAGGCGCGGGAAAAACAACGGTGGCGACAATGATAGCTATTCACCTTGCACAAACAGGAAAAAAGGTACACTTAACCACAACAGATCCGGCAGGTGATTTTGATGTCTCATTAACAAAAAAATATCCCAATTTAAGTATAAGCAAAATTGATCCAGTAGCAGAAACAGCTATTTATCAAAAAGAGGTGTTACTACAATCAGGACAAAAGTTAGACAAAGATGAGCTCCGATTACTTGAGGAAGATTTAAAATCTCCTTGTACAGAGGAAGTTGCAGTTTTTCGAGCTTTTTCTAAAATTGTGAATAAATCAAAAAATACAATAACTGTTATTGATACAGCCCCAACTGGACATACTATCTTACTTCTTGATGCAACCGAAGCATACCATCGTGAGGTTTTACGTAATCAAAAAAATACACCATCCGATTTGGTCGAGTTATTACCACGTTTGCGGGACCCTAATTATACAAAAATTTTATTGTTGACTTTACCCGAGGCAACCCCAGTTCAAGAAGCTATTGAATTAAACCAAGATTTGAATAGAGCTGAAATCTATCCATATGCATGGATTATAAACAAAAGTCTTTCACCCTTAACCGTCAGAAATTCTGTACTAAGAACTCGTCGAACTTGTGAATTTGAACATATCTGTAAAGTGATGAGTATAACTCAAAAGTTAGCTGTGATTCCATGGCAAGAAATTTAAAAGGAGAAAAATGAAAAATAAAAAAGTGCTTGTTTTTGATCCGCCTATGTGTTGTTCGAGCGGTGTTTGCGGTCCTTCTGTTGATACAACCTTAATCAAATTTGCAAATGATATAGACTGGTTAAAAAAACAGGGAGTTAAGGTGGAAAGGTATAATTTGAGTTCTAATCTGAAGGAATTCAAAGATAATTTGATAGTCAAAGACGCCTTAGGGAAAATGGGCAAAGATATTTTGCCACTCATACTCGTGGATGAAAAGATAGTTTGTCAGAAAAAATATCCATCCAGAGAACAACTTTTAAAATTTGTAGATTTAAACCCAGAAAGTGACAATAACCTTGAAGAGGTAGAATTAGACTGCGCACCCGGATGTAATTGTAATTCTACAATCTCTCACTCCGGAATAACAAAAAACATTAAATATGTCATTGGAGCACTAGTGATTTTGCTTGCTTTAGTAATGGTTATTTTTCAGATAATAAAAGCAAAGCAAACCAATCAAAACCAGACTACTGAAACTAACTATGTTTCCGCTAATCAAAACGCAGAGTCTACAACGCCTGATATAAATACTTCGCCCACAACTACTGAACAACCTAGTGTGAATACAGCTCCTAATAATACTAAACAGCCTGAAGGCAAACAGTACATCATTGGGGAAAATCTGAATAGTTTTAATGATTTAAATACAATGGCAATGGATAAAGACACGGTATTTGTATTTATTTCGGCTAATGATAACACCCCCATCAATCCGGAAATTGAAAAGGTTATTCAGGAAGCTGTAAAAACATTGAATACAAATGGTATAAAAGTCGGTATCTACACATTGAGCACATCTGCACCAGAATACTCTGAAATTGCCAAACAAGCAAGCAATCTGCCTTTTATCCTAGTCAGCACAAAAGGGAAGGGTACTACGATAGTAGATGGCACCATCACAGAAGATAAAATTCTCCAAGCGTATGCTTCCACTATCAAAACTGCTGCCGAAGGTGGTTGCTGCCCAACATCGCCCGGTGGTTGCGGATAATTCCGGAGGTAAAAAATGATTCAACTCATCACCTCCAGATTACAGGAAGTGGCGTTTCAACCTATAGGTTTTATTTTTGCTTTGATGCTTGGCTGTTTAAGCGCTATTCTCAGTGCTTGCTGCACCATCCCCTCTTTAGGTGTGATTGTCGGTTATTCCGGAACCAGAAAAACGGATAACCGAAAAGATCTTTATTTAACAACCTTGTTCTTTATGTTCGGTACGGTCATTGCTTTTATGATGATGGGCATCATAGCTAGTTTCATAGGTCAGGTAGCACAAAATATACTCGGTAAATACTGGAAATTGTTTGCTGGATTTGTTTCCATATTTCTTGGTCTCATGACAATTGACATGCTACCAATCAAGTTTTCTTTTAATAAAAATAATAAGCTCCAAGCTTTAAATGGGATACTAGGAACTTTTCTGTCTGGTCTTGTTCTTGGTGGATTTGTAGCGATTAGTTGTCTGCCGTGCAATCCGGGGATATTTATTGTCATCAGCGTTTCGATACTGAAAGGGAGAATATGGTGGGGATTAGTGCTTATGATTATGTATGGGTTAGGATTTAGTATTCCCCTGGGAGCTCTATTTTTGGGTGTTTCGCTAACCAAGATAAGTTTGATGACAAAAAAGGCAGAGCAAATATTTCGTTGGATTTTCGGACTGATACTGATTGCTGCTGGTTTTTATTTTTTAATCACTTTTTAAAGGAATCTAAAATGAAAAAAAGTCCTTTGGGAATCTTTGAAACTTACTTGAGCGTATGGGTCGCTGTCTGTATGATCGCAGGTGTATTGATCGGCAGATCTTTCCCCGGGTTTGTTGCTTTTATGGACCGATGGACTCTCTATCAGATTTCTATCCCGGTAGCCATTCTGATTTGGTTAATGATTTACCCGATGATGCTCCAAATTGATTTCGGTTCTATCATGAAAGTGGGTAAAAATCCAAAAGGGTTGATCATCACTTTAGTGGTTAACTGGGTGATCAAACCTTTCACGATGTTTGGACTTTCCTAGCTATTCTTCAAAATCATCTTTCACTTCTTCCTACCACCGGAACTCG
>JAQVYZ010000027.1 GCA_028708485.1 Caldisericia bacterium
CTCTCTCTCGACCACCAAGAAACCAAACCATATCTGGGTATATGATACTTCTTATGAAAAAAGCAGGAGGCTGATCCTGTCTTGGAACCGAAAAAGAGCACTCCATGATCAGAAAAATCGAGAGAAATTGGTACAGAGTATTCTTCGAAAGCTGGAGAGAGCTTCGAAACAAGAACAGAAAGCAGAACAGCAAGCTCAAGCCCTTGAACAAGACAGTACCCCTACCAAAAAGACAAAACGGATCAAAGCCAAAAGCAAGCGCTTAATCCTACAAGCTGCCATGCGAAAGTATGTGAAGCTCCTCGGGAAGGATGCTACCTATGAAATCAACGAGGAAGCGATTGAATCGGAACAAAGATGGGATGGATTTAAAGGAGTCATCACGAATGACCACGCCTTAGATCCTCTACCCTTGCTCTCGTTCTATCACTCTCTGTGGAAGGTGGAAGATTCCTTCCGGCTGAACAAACATGATCTGTCCATACGACCGGTGTATGTCTGGACCAAGAAACGAATTCACGCTCATATTGGAATTTGCTACCTTGCCTTTGCGATCGCCCGGGTATTGGAATACCGGATGGCGCTTCAGCAAGGAGAGAGGATGTCCTTTCGCTCAATGCGGGATGCCTTGCAACAGGTTGCCTCTTCCCTGATGGAAGATACCAAAACCGGCAAGCTCTATCGGGTACCCATGGCAATGAACCCCAAGGCGAAAAAGATCTATACTGCCCTCCATATGAAACGGAGCCAAACCCCTACCGAGATTACATCCGTTCATCGATACCTGCATAGGAATGATTATCCGTATCGGTGAAGAGGCTAAAGCAATAGAAGTTTAAGGAAATCCTTAACGATCAGTTCAAATCAACAATCCATAAAAGATAACAACTATGTTGTGCCCACGGTTTACAATTGGTTTAGTCTGGATGAGGATTCCTGAAAAAAAACACCAAAGTCGGGAACTACATAAGTTAAAAGTTAAAATTGTAGTGGCACGTCATGGTGCACTGCTTGTAAATAACGATCCCATCAAGATTTTACTTTTTGAACTGTCAAACTTCAGTTAAAGAGTTTGCAGGGATTGTGGCAGCTAATAATCAGCAGGAAAATACAATTTCTCGGTAAACACAAATGCTTTCTCAATCCTGCATTCTATAACTTACAAAAATAAAAAGGCAGGCAGCAGACAGGAATAAAAGACAAGGTATTAAAAAAATTAGACTAAAGCCAATAAATAACACAGACAAAGATAAAAAACTTATGAATAAGGAAAAAAAACCAATAATCATCAGGATGGTTTTGTGTTTCTCCCTGACAAAGGATAAGATAAATAACATGAATCCAAATATTTCACAAAAGAGTAATAAATCAAATAAAAAATACATAAAAATTTCCTTTCTTACCCATTAACTAATTGTTACTGAAATAAGATAAAAAAAATACTAATCTTGCAATCAACAAAATTCCTGCGATCAGCAGAATCCTTGCTAGCCATAGGAACCAGAAATCTATCCTATTTAAGTTGTTTTTATTTTCTTTCAATGATTGAATCTTTAAAACAGACAATTCTATTTCTTTATAATTAGATACATCAGAAATTGCATATTTTCTTTCAATATAAGCAACCAAAAGCAGTATTATTCCAACAAACATTCCAATGATTGGTGTAAACTGAACGAATTTTGGATTAATTATAAATCCGTAACTGATGTTTTTTATTTCAATGAGATTAAGTTTTAACCAACAAAATAAGGAGTAAGGAATCAACAACACAATCATCATCACCCCAGCAATAAAAGTATCAAATTGGCTTAGGATTAACACTAGAACAAACAAAATAGGAAAGAACATAGCGTTAAATTTGATTATGATTAGATATGGAAAAAAACTATCATTACTGAAAAACATAGAGGATTGAATAATCAGGAAGAAAATAGATATAGAACTTATTGTAAAAAGAAAAGAGAGAATAGCTTTTATACATGATGATTTTTTCTTCACGGCTTCAGTCATTTCAGTAACTATTTTGTCAGGCATTTTTTGCTTCATACGGTTGAGAAAGAGAAATAATAAAACCAACATAACAAGACTAATACCGAGAATGCTATATCGTGTATTATAATGAAGTATTGTTTTGTTTCTTTCAAGATACAACTGTATAGAAAAATTTATTGAGAACCATACAATCAATAGACTTGATACACCAACAACGTTTTTTCGAATGGTTTTAAAAAAGATAGACAACCATAATAAAAATATGAAAAAGAAGATCGGTTGAGTGATGTGATAATAAAAAAAATGAACAATATTAATATCGTTTTTATCAATGTATTGAAATCCGAATGGACTGAAAAAATAAAGTATTATCAGGCAAAATACAAGATAAAATCTATGCTTTTCGAAAATACTACTGAGCATTGATATTCTTAACTAATATTGGATTGCAATACGCAATGGAACATCTATCATTGCCTAAAAATTCAACTTCAACTCTTATATAATCATAAAAGGCAATATGTTTTTGTTCAATTGGAATTGGGCAATCAAGTATTGAATATACTGGATTTTCAGGATCATTAAAAAGTGTATCTATTGTTGTAATTTTTTTTGCTGGCCAATCAACATTTATTTGTATATTTTGAAATGTTACAGGACAATACTCTTTCTTATCATAAGCATTTAGCTCTCCACAGCAAGCATAAACCCTAATTTCTTTAATTGGTAGCTCTGATCCTTTATAAGGTGATAATGCATCAACATATAATGTAATACTTTGTTCTCCTTGTTTAATGTCAATCTTTCCACCTGAACTTACTAACTCTGAACTTTGTGTTTTTGCTTTAAAAGTAGCCCAGCCTCCGCCTATAGAAGCTGTAACACCTTTATTCTCTCCGCAAGATCTTAGATTTTTTAAAAAATTTCTATGGTTATTTACACCTATCGGAGAACAATCAGAATATACATATGTGCATTTCGTTAACCAAGGTATGGATTTCAGTTTAGCCATTATATAACAACCATCTTCAAAACCCGGAATTTTTCTTTCATCTATATCACTGATTGGAATTTTGCCTTCTAAACACTTCAATCGAGTTATGTCCTCTTGATAAGACCAATATGTTTGATGATCATCAGAATTTGCCAGCCCAACGACAAAGTTATTTCCAAACGAATACTGAGATTCATTACCTGGATTACTTGGATCATATAAATACCCAGGCACTTTATTGAATGTAGGATTAAATTTCATTGCTGAAGTGTCTTTATCTTCATTAAAATGCTCATATATTCCCTCTTTAACATCAGCAAATAAGTATTCATCCCATCTTGTTATTCCTCTTCTATCTAGTTCAATACCAAAAAATCCTTTTCCTTTATTTGGAGAATAGAAATTCATTATACTTCTAGCAACTGAAGGGCAAATGTGCTTATCTTTACTTTCATATACTGAAAAAGACTTAAACCAATTTAATTGTTTTTTTGGAAAAGACATCCATTTGTAAGCAGGAGTTGCTGTTTCTTCTTCTTTACCTGTTATATTCGCTCCTTCCGGATGAGCAACCACACCCCACCCATTAATCCCATCAGGTTGAGTCGGTGCATATGTACGTTTATTGCCATCACTATTAGATACACAGCCACATTTATAATTAATTTCATCTCTAGTTATTTGATGATGGACAGTTGTATTCCCGCCCCACACATCATCAGCTATTCGACCCGAGAGAGTATTATAAGGTTGAGGGCCATTTTGTAAATTATAATTCAAAATATGTCCGCCAAAATTAGCTAATTTTTTATCTAAACAACTAGTATCATCATCAGATCTACATTCATTCGTTGTAGCTATTTCTTCCATTGGGATTATTCCAATATTTCCAAGTTCTTGTTCTGCAGATCTGCATTCCCAAATATAAAAATTAAACCAGTTTTCATTTCCTACTTGAGGACACTCACTTGTTAAAATCTCATTATAACATGGATAAACGGGTGGTATCCACCCGTTTATTGTGAATTTACCAAAATTGCCTTGTGCTGGGGAAAAAAGGTAACCAGCATGATCTGTTATGATTATCCAATCCATTAATCCTTGATTTTTAGCTCTATATGCTATAGTATTTTCTTTAGTGACATAATTATTATCTTTTTCTTGATGCCTTCTGTCGTCTTCACGTTTAAACGATGGATCACTATTAGGTCTACCCACAAAATCATAAATCCAATTATCTCCATCACTATATAAAGAATGTAAATGTCCATCCCCCTTATACCATTTTGCTAATTCAGGAAAACGTGAACATATCTCTGGATCTTTCCAACTCAAAGGAGATGTATAATAAAAAGTTACAGTTCTTTCTAAATGAACTTCATTTTGATTGGGATATTTAAATACTCCATCAAATAATAAAACATACTTGCTTCCATAAGACATATTTGGAAAATAACTATTTAAGTCTAAATATATATGACTTCCATTATTTTCATTATCAATAGGTAAAGAAAAAAAGCATTTTTCATTTATTGGAGAATTGTATAAATTAATATCTGTACTTGGATTGCAATACATCGAAAAACCAAATACTTCCTTTAACGTTTCATGATAAGAATAATAATATTCTTCTTTTTCTTCATCATATAACCAATATGGTTCTGCATATTTTACTTGCTTCGTTTCACCATTATAATCTTTATAATAATCATTATAAGTATTATAAATAGTTTTCTCAACTTTTGCACATACAGAAATCAAGATTCCTCAGTAGAAATGATGGCAAAGACTTAATAAATGAGGTAAATAGCTCCATAATCTTTTCTGCTGCATCCGGAATAGCTTGCAGGAGGATATCTTTTAATATTTGAAGCAATCTAATCAAGGCTTCTTCCAACCGAATATCGGCAAGTTCATCACAAGCTTGAAAAAATAAAACACCGCAAGTGCGGATGTCCTGACTCACTCGACTTAACCACGCCAGGTAAATATACCTGCAGAAGGCAACTGTCACATACGCTACCGTAGAATCAAAATGACGGAACTGATATTCTTTCTCTATCTGCAAAATCGATTTGATAGTCTTAAAAAAGACCTCTATTTCCCAGCGTTTGCCGTATATCCGTATGATTTCTTGGTCCGACAGGGAAACATCCGTAGATAGGATTGCCAACCAAATACGTTTTGATTTTTTATTCCGATTGCCGACAAAGACGATTTTGCCATATAAGACTTCTCCTGATACTAATTTACCTATTGATACACGTAACGATCCGTAGAGGAGTGTTTTGTCATCAAGCATGGTTGGTCTTTGCTTCTTTCTGCAGAGAGCATATAATTCCACAAGATTTTTAAGTCCTTCCTGGTATCCATACCGGGTCTTGGTTTGTTTGACCATACCGATGCAATCCAAAGAGACTTCTTCTTGTATGCTTTTCAGAAAGGCTGGACTGGTAAACCATGAATCAAAAACAACATACTGAGCTTGTATGTTTTGTATTTTGGCTTGTTTGAGCATTGATAGAGCTACATCGGGTTTTTTCTCCATTGCTTCTATCCTTCTGCGGTAGGCAAGAGAGGATGGGTGATGACAAGACAGCTGTGACAGCCGGGATACACATGGATTAACCAGGTATTTTTTGGAAGTCATTAGCGAAAAGGACAGGGGAACAAAGGTGGAACCATCGCTCCATCCCAACGTTAATGCGGGAAATCCCTTTTCCATCTCCTGTGAAGTGTGGTTCCTTTGCAGGGATAACATTTCCACACGACTGGAATAAGGTTTCTTGATAAGGGTATCATCCAGAATCAAAACACTGACTCGATCCGGATTGTTTAAAGGCTGTATCACATCATGGAGGAATCGGGAGGAAAGTAATAATAAAAACTTACGCCAATGAAAAGTGGATTGTTTCCAGAACCGGTATACGGTATGAGGTTTGATAGGAGAAGAATTTTCTTGATGGAGTTTTGATTGGTACGTTCTGTACAGATTCTTCCCTGTAAAACGTAACTGGAAAACAAAACGGAATATCTCTTTGGTAGAAACACCCCGTTTCTTTTCTATTCTGCATCTTTTTAACAAAGAATCTACATGGCAGATCTGATAGAAATGATGAAATGAATCCAGTAATTGTTTGTTATTATGATCATACTCTTGTATACTTTTCATCATGAAACCATCCTTTTTGGTTATGTTATTTTGACAATATAATTATACCAAATTATAGGATGGTTTCAACCTTTTTAACCTGATTTGATCGAACTTAACAGGTGATATTTAAGTGCAAAAGTTGAGTAGTTTTATTAACGATCTTATAGGTAATTAAGGTTTTTGTACTATTTGATTCAAGTCTATATATATCAATGTTTGAAAATTGAGCTTGATTATAAGCTTGAGACGCTAATCCAGACATATATGGAACAATAACATCAGTATAACCTTGAAGTTCAATTGCATTCATTGGTTCAAAAATAATATCTTCACAATTTACTACTGCATTACTTGCTTGTTGGTTAAAAAAGCAATTGAATAACATACCAAATAGAAAAACAAGAATAAACAGCTTCTTTGTTAGAGTCTTCATCCTTTCTCCTTTATTGATAAGTAATTAAGCCAGAATAGATATTATAATCATTAAAATCATTATTTCTTGTATCGCTCCATAAAACAAGATTATCAGATATATATTTTGACTTCTGGTCCCCATCAGCATTTGTAATATTAAAAATGGTATTAAAACTAAAACTGTACCCATTTATATCAAATGACGATGATCTTAAGAGTGGAGAATTTGATTCACTCCAAACTAAATATGAATCACTCATTAAAAGATTTGACTTATACTGTTGAGGTTCTGAAATGTCATAAGTAATTCCAGTAGCCAAGTTTTTATATTTAACAATAGAATTCCAACCAATAATCTTATTATTCTCATCAAGAATCTCTTCTGTTTCAATCCATGCAACATTATCCCCATTTGCGACCGGAAATGTTTCATCTTTAATAGTATTAGCAACGATAAAAACTTGACCAGTTATCATATTCTTTCCATATATATCATAATTATCAGGATTTTCTGATGTACTATTTCTTCCATCTTTCCAGACAACGAAATTACTTCCGAACATTGTTTGAAAATCTTGACAATAAGATAAGAACTGGTCGCCTGGAGCTGAGACAAAAGAAAAAGTAAGCCCAGAATTAAAATCATAAGCCCAAATATCATAATCCCCAGATCTTTTATCAGACCATAAAACATAACTATTGTAAACCGCTATTCCGCTTTTATAAGATGCAAAATTACATATTGTTGTAATTCCAATGGTTGGATCCCAGCATAGAATTTGATCTAAACTTACACTATCTACAACTCCTTTTTCAAGAAACAAAACCTTTGATGAAACAGGTGTTCCTTCAACACTAATTGCACAGATACCATTGTTTTCCTCTGCCTCATAAGCTTTTTCCCATGGATCTACACCACCACATCCTTTTGTCATAATATCTTCAATATCATCTTCATCAACAAACACTGCAGCAACAAAATCATTTTTTATAGATGCCCTTTTGACATGTTTTGAACCACTATAAAGATTGGTTGTAATATGAGTATATGAATCATAAAGATAAAGACCTTCTCCTTCGTTGCCTTCACCAATCCATAGTATTTTAGAACCATCAACATCTTGAATTGAATGATTGCTCGAAGTATTGGTTACCTGTGTTTCTGTGATTTGAAAATTTGTTAAATGATTTGCAGATAACGAGGTATGAAGAAATAAACATAAAACCAAGTATAGAGTAAAGCAAATGTTAGAAGCTATCTTGAACATAATTATATTTCCTTTCTAGTAGATATTGTGTTTATAGTAAAGCTCAAATATCCACATTTCATCTAATGGAAAAAACAAATTAAAAAAGAATTGAATTTATTTATATTCCAAATCGCTCTGCCCCCAATCATTGGTCCAACTTTATTGTTAGTTTTCACCAAATAATTAGTTAGCTGTTTTTTCATTCTACCGGATATCCTAAGAGTTTGTCTCTGCATAGTCAAGTTTTTTATCCTTGTTTTTTTGATCCAACCCCCGTTTGATGCTATGAGTCGATATTCAAGGATTTTTCGATGACCTTCATGGCTCTTTGCTCCCTGTCCTTTGAACTTTGAATCAGTTCTTTCATCTCCTGGCGTAGCGGTTGACTCGGAGGTTCCTGTTGTCTCTCTCCGGGATTAAAGGGCCATAATTCATTCATTTTGTGGAAATTTTCCGCTACCTGGCGGAATAACAAAGCCGCTTCCTCGATTCCCGGATATTCTTTTGTAGTGGTGTGAATCCAATCCAGAAATTGGTGAAGTACCTGTTTTGATTCCTGGTAAACCGCGAGGATATAACCAAGGCCAAATCCGTTCAACTTCTGGCTGTCCATCGATTGCAGCAGAAAATCATAAGCTTTTCGTCCACAGGCATACTGGGGGTGAATATGGTTCTCTTTTCTCCATTCGGAGAGACCAAATTGCAAACTGTTCGTGATCGCCTTGTGGGTGTCGATTGCGACATGGTTCAGCACATATTGACAATACAAAACAGGCACTTCGCT
>JAQVYZ010000028.1 GCA_028708485.1 Caldisericia bacterium
GATTTACAGGAATGGCAGCCTACGATAAGGATCAGTGTGACAATAAAAACATAATTTCTGGTTTTCATCATGATTCACTCCTTTTTCAGAATACAAAACCCCCTGAAGATAAACTCCAGGGGGCAAAGAATAACTAAGATCCGATTAATTACTTTAAGCCGAAATCAGGATAAACATCCGTCATGAATAGCGGGAAATAAGCCATCACTCTCATATTCCATCTTTGTGTTTTTACGATGAAGTTAAACCAACCCTGCGGAAATTTTCCGGTGAATAGAATTGCCCACCAGGACAAGAATAACAGGATGCCTGCCCATAAACCTACGAAGCACAGGCAAAAACCGTGTGGTATCATGACATAAAAATATCCAAATAACGTTTTCAGGATAAGCATTCCTCTGCTTAACGTGGGGGGATATTCAATATCAAAATCCATGGCATCGTAGGCAGGAATTTCTTTCACACCTGTGAATGGTGGATACTGATCGGTCATAAAGTATGGAAAGTAAAGATAAACTCTATAAAACCAGCGGTAAAAACGCAACACAAAATGGAACATCCTTTCCGGGTATTTACCGGTAAACAGGATGGACCACCAGGCGATAAACATGATAACCATCGCGCCTATCGCAAAGATAGACAGACAAACAAGGTGCGGAATAAGCACATACAACTGACCAAAAAACGTTTTCAACAATAATAAACCTCTCGATAACTTTTCCGGATACGTTACCGAATAATGCACGGGTGATTCCATTATGCCTCCTTTATAAAATACAAAATATGAATAGGACTGATTGGACTGTATTATATCAAGCGCACCATGCTTGGCAATATTTTGAATTGACTATTTTTAATCACTCAAAAGTGTCGACTGGATTCAATAAAGCGTAAGGTTCTTTCCCTTCCTCTTGGATCAGTACGGAACCGTCGTCCTGCAGACGATATTGTTTTGAACCTATCTGTTGAATCATCTTTTTTTCATACTCCGTCCGTATCGAATCAAAACCGTCTGTTAAATACTGATCCACTCTATCCAGAAAGGCTTGGATGATTTCCTGAAAAATCGTTTCTTTGTTCAGGTTGGATCGGCTGAAACTTTTTACATCTGAAACCGGTTGGTTAATTCTCTCTTTTTCCTCCAGGCTTATGGAAAGGTTGATGCCAATCCCTAACGCTATCCCGGCAATTCGGTTATTGATCCAAATAGCTTCTGCTAATATGCCTCCAATTTTGTATTCAGCAAGGAATAGGTCGTTTGGCCATTTTATCTGAACATTCCATGGTGTTCCCTTTAAGTACATATCCAGGACTTTTGCTGAGACCAGTGCCAGAAAATGCGTCAAGGTAGCAAGAGAAGCGAGAGCTGGGCTTGACAACCTCAGATGAAAAGAAAAGTACAAATTGTCGGGATTGACAGATACCCAAATATGTTGATTTCTTCCCCTGCCTTTAGTTTGCGTATTGGCGATGACGATGGCTTTATTTGGCAAGGAATCCATATGCTGTTTAATATATTTGTTTGTCGACTCAAGTTCATCAAAACGATAAATCATTGGTTTATCCATGGTGTTCATTATCTCACAGAATCTGGAAATAAAAAAACGATTTGATCTATATCGGTTCAATTTCTTGACATAGAAAAGCAGGGCGTTACACTTAGATGCAAATGCGAATCATTCTCAAAAAAATGTTATATACGGTAGTTATTTTTTGTTGCAGTGTTGCTTTTTGCTGTTCCTGCTCCACCCCGAAGCAAGCTGAAAAGACCCAATTTACGATCCTAACTTCCTTTTATCCAATCTATGTCCATGCCTTGAACGTGGCTAAAAATGTAGAAGGTGTTCAGGTTGTTAACCTAACGTCTCCACAGACAGGTTGTCTTCATGATTACACCCTCACTACGAATGATATGAAAGCATTTGAAAAAGCATCTGTATTCATTGTGAACGGAGTGGGCTTGGAATCATTTTTAGAGAAGGTGATGAAGCATTACCCGAACTTACCGGTTGTCGATGCCGGCAGTGTGATTTGGAATAATTTGCCAAGTCATGATTATATTGATCCCAATCCTCATCTGTGGGTGAGTGTTACGTTAGCTATGGAACAGGTACGTCAAATAGGCGATCAGTTATGTAAACTTGACCCGATGCACGCTGAACAGTACTTTGCAAACACTGAAGAGTATATTGACAAGCTGGAGAATCTGAAAAAAAATATGCATGAAACACTGGATGGATTACAAAAACAGGAATTCATCACTTTTCATGAAGCATTTGAGTATTTTGCCCGGGAGTTTAACTTGACTGTCGCTGCTGTTGTGGAGAGTGAGCCTGGATCAGAACCATCACCAATAGAGCTTAAGAAGTTACTTCAGCTCATCCGGGAAAAACAACTTAAGTTTCTCTTCGTTGAACCTCAATACTCTCAAAATACCGCTCAAACGATTTCTCTTGAGACAGGTATCCGTATTTTTACCCTCGATCCGGCAGTCACAGGACCGACTTCCCCGGATGCTTATCTCGATATCATGGAACAAAACAAGCAAACGTTGCTGGAGGCTTTTTCTACGCCATGAATTTGCCTGCCCGATCATGCGATTACAAAGGACATGGCGGTTTGTGTTGTACTCAAGTAGTGCAATTTGGGGTCACTATTGGCAATGAGACTGTGTTGGAAAATGTTAACCTTCATATCCATTGTGGAGAGCTAACCGCTATTATCGGTCCAAATGGGGCTGGGAAAAGCACTCTCCTGAAAGCACTAATCGGCTTACTTCCTCACTCAGGAGCATTGCATTACCTGAATGCCAAAAATAACCGATCAGGACATCCTTTGTTTGGTTATGTCCCACAGGATTTTTCCTTTGACAGAGACTCACCGGTCAGCGTTTTGGATTTCATGGTAGCCTGCCATTATCGGTTTCCTGTCTGGTTTCATGTGACCAAATCAATTCAAAAACGAATAGAAAAAAGCCTTCATGAAGTCGATGCCGATCACCTTTTACACAAAAAATTGGGTGTATTATCCGGGGGAGAGCTGCAAAGGGTATTACTTGCTTTAGCTTTAGATCCGGTGCCGAATATTTTACTTCTGGATGAACCGGTAAACGGAGTAGATCAAAGTGGAACAACCTTGTTTTATCAATTAGTCTCAAACCTTAGAAAACAATATGATCTGTCCATTTTACTGGTTTCCCATGACCTTGATAATATTGAACAAATAGCAGACCGGGTGATATTACTCAATAAAACGATTCTGCTTAACGACACCCCGGCAAACGTTTTTTCCAGTCAAGAGTACAGATCTGCGTTTTCTCTTAAGGATACGGTTTCCGCATGATCATTGAATTATGGTATAGGTTTATAAGTGTTTTACCTTTTGATTGGGCGCAGCCCGGTCAATTCTTTTTTATGAAGAATGCATTATTGGCTGTCCTTATAATCTCGCCTTTGTTTAGCATTTTATCAACCATGGTGGTAGCGAAAAGGATGTCATTTTTCTCCGATGCACTCGGTCACAGCGCTTTTACCGGCATTGCTATCGGAATATTGCTTGGTTGGGTGAAGCCGGTATTGCTGGCGGTCGCTTTTTCTATCCTGTTTGCTTTTGTGATCACTCTGGTCGGGCAAAAAACGAAACAGTCAAAAGATACATTGATTGGTGTATTCTCTTCAATCGCGGTATCTTTAGGCATTCTCCTTTCCACATGGGGAGGAAAGAGTTTTTCTAAACTGAACCAATATCTGATAGGCGACATCCTGAGTATTACCTCAGCAGATCTAAACTCGCTCTTTTTTATTCTTTTGTTCGTATTGATTTTATGGTGGGTCTTATACAATCCGCTTTTAGTCGTCAGCGTCAATGCAGACTTTGCCATTAGCCGTGGAATCCGTTCTATCTGGATTGAATTCTTTTTTTCTGCATTATTGGCCATAACGGTCACACTAACTATTTCCTGGATTGGTTTGCTAGTGATCAATTCAATGCTGGTTTTACCAGCAGCAGCCTCCAGAAATATCGTTTTAAATACAAGGCAGTATCATCGATGGGCTTATATTATTTCAGTTATTTCAGGCATAACAGGCTTATTGGTTTCTTATTACCTGGGAAGCTCAACCGGAGCCACCATTGTTCTATTACAAGGCGTCTTATTTTTAATCACTTACCTATTTCGAAGACGGTAATTAGAAGCAGGACAGGAGATTGGGAATGAAAAAAAGTCAGACGGATCAAATCACGAAAGAGTTAACATTGATAGGTTTAAAGAATACACCACATCGAAGAAAAATTTTGCAGATTCTGGATGTAAACCAACCTCTCACCGCAGAACAGATTTTTTTAGCATTGAAAGCAGAGGGTGTATTGATCAATCTCTCTACAGTGTACCGAACTCTTGAAATGTTATCAAAATCCGGTTTTGTTCAGAAAATGCATATATTTCATGAAGAAAAATGTAGATTTACACTTCAATCAAAAGAGCATAAGCATCATTTTATTTGCCTTCGCTGTCATACCATGATTGAGCTTCAGGAATGCCCGATGGAAGCCATAGAGAAAACTTTGGAAGACGAGGATGGTTTACAGGTGACCGGCCATCAGTTGGAAATATACGGTTATTGCTCTCACTGTCACTAAATTCCTGTTTTTTTTGAACAGGATGGTTACATTGAGGTATAATATGTTATTATATCCATCATAAACACCCTGCTGGATTTTCTGGCTGGAAGGAACATAAACACTTTGTTTGTTCTGGTTCAAAAACTGAAAGAAGTGCTGTTTTCAGTTCTTCCGATAGTCTTGATTGTTGTTATTCTTCATTTTACCGTCGCACCAGTTGAAACACCTCAGTTAATCCGTTTTTTTCTTGGTGCTTTGTTAATCATCATCGGGTTGGCTATTTTTCTGTTTGGAGTCGATATCGGCATTACACCCATTGGCAGACTTATGGGCAAGACAGTGACAAAAACCAATCAACTCTGGATGATTGGATTGGGAGCTTTAATACTCGGCTTCTTTGTTTCCATCGCTGAACCGGATTTGCATGTGTTGGCCAGGCAGGTAGACTTGATCACAACGGGTCAGATTTCTTTTTATACATTAGTAGTCGTTGTATCGGTCGGAATTGCTCTCTTTCTCGCTATAGGTTTTTTGAGAATTCTGTTGAATATTCCGTTGTATAAAATCTTAATCGTATCCTATGGAGTAGTATTTCTTCTTGCTATATTCACTTCCAAAGAATTTTTCGCCATATCATTTGATGCATCTGGTGCAACCACCGGTGCTTTAACCGTACCTTTTATTTTAGCCATGGCGACTAGTGTGTCTGCAGTAAAACGAGATACGCATTCGATGGAGCAGGATAGTTTTGGATTAGTTGCCATCACATCTATTGGCGCTATTATATCAGTGATGGTGATGAGTATTTTGAATCGATCCAGATCCTTGGATGGATCAACTGCTATGTTGATTAACCAGTATGACTCTATTCTGTATCCCTTTATTCATAAATTTCCAAAATTCACTATTGAAATTGCCTTAGCCTTATTGCCGATCTTTATTGCATTTTTGGTTTTTCATTTTTTTTCTTTTAAACTACCAAGGAGACAGTTTAAAAAAATAATAAAAGGTTTGCTATATACATTTATCGGATTAGTGCTTCTCATGGTGGGTATCAATGCGGGTTTTATGGAGATCGGTAGTATGGTAGGTTTCCGGATAGCCTCTATGGATAGTAAATTCTATATCGTGATGGTTGGTTTTATTCTTGGCTTAGTCACTATTCTCGCTGAACCCGCAGTTCATATCCTGACCGATCAGATTGAGAATATTACCAGCGGTTTTATAAAAAAAAGAATTGTTCTTATTGCTCTATCTACTGGCGTTGCATTAGCCGTTGCTCTTTCAATGATACGGATCGTGAGTCAAGGGATTCAATTATGGCATTTCATTGTGCCCGGTTATATTCTGGCTATTGTCCTGACGTATCTGGTGCCAAAACTATTCATTGGGATAGCTTTTGATGCGGGGGGTGTTGCTTCTGGGCCTATGACAGCCACTTTTATACTCGCTTTTGCGCAGGGTGCTTCGAGAGCAATTGAAGGAGCGAATGTATTGACTGACGGATTCGGTGTAATCGCTATGGTTGCCTTAACTCCTTTGATCACTTTACAGATTCTAGGATTCCTCTTTAAAAAAGTCTTGTCGCGGGGAGGAAACAATTAAAATGGTAAACTGCAATGATCGAATTGAAATAGAACTTTTTTGGGTGATAGTCAATTATGGAATGGGAACGAAAATCCTTCGTGCTATTAAGCAACGAGGCATTACCGGTGGAACAGTGATGATTGGCAAAGGGACAATAAATTGCCGATACCTTGAGGTGTTTGATCTTTGTGAAACCCGTAGAGAGATTCTTTTGATTTTGGCTGAGAAGCATTTAGCCCAAAAAGTAATGGTGGAGATCGGCCTGGAATTTCTATTTGAAAAACCTAATCATGGTATTGCGTTTAGTACTTCAGTAGAAAGTTTATTTGGATCAGGGAGTTGGTGTCATCAATCAGTCGTCAGTACACAAAGTGAGGTGAAAACAATGTATCAGATCATTGTAACCATAGTGGAGAAAGGAAAAGCGGATAATGTAATGGACTCTGCCACCAAAGCAGGAGCCAGAGGTGGTACGGTGATTAATGCCAGAGGATCAGGATTGCATGAAATACAAAAATTGTTTTTGATGGAAATTGAGCCTGAAAGGGAGATCGTATTGATTATTACAGAAGCGGAAAAAGTAGAAACCATTACTTCAGCGATCAGGCATGATCTGGATTTAGACGGTCCGGGGCACGGATTGATATTTGTGCAGAATGTAAATCAAACCATCGGCTTGTATCCGGCTGAATAACTATTTTAGGAGAGAATAATGAAGAAAAGATTCCTTTGCAAACCACTTCCGGAAATTTCGATTTTAGGTTTTGGTTGTATGCGTTTTTACAGGGAAGATGGATCACTTGATTTAATGACAACAGAAAAAAGAATTGACGAAAAGCTTGCCGGAAATTTATTGGATACGGCTATAGACAGGGGAATTAATTATTTTGATACAGCCTATACATACCTGGGAGGCATGTCAGAAATTTTTCTGGGAAAACATTTTCATGGCAGTAAAAGAGAAAATGTACTCCTGGCAACCAAATTACCCGCTTGGTTGATTCAGGACACAGATGATTTTGAAAAATTCTTGCATGAACAATTGCATCGGTTAAATACGGACAGAATCGATTGTTATCTGGTGCATAGTTTAAACGGACCGATGTGGAAGAAAGTGGTAGATTTGGGGATACTTTCTTTTCTTCAAAAAGCCAGAGAATCCGGTAAGGTTCGTGCTATCGGTTTCTCGTTCCATGATCTGTATTGTGTCTTTGAACCCATATTGAATGCGTTTCAATGGGATTTTTGCCAAATCCAGCTGAATTATCTGGACACGGACTACCAGGCTGGTTTAAAAGGATTGTATAAAGCAAAAGAGAAAGGAATGGGAGTGGTTGCGATGGAGCCGCTTTTAGGGGGTAAGTTAGCCACTCAGCTTCCTCATCAGGCGAAGCAAATCATTGACCAGGCAGAACCAAAACGAACACCAGCTGAATGGGCTTTACGATGGGTGTGGAATATGCCCGAAGTCTCTTTATTATTGAGCGGTATGAATGCGGTCAACCAAGTCGAAGAAAATTGCAGGATTGCTAATGATGCGGATCCTTCAGCTATGACTGAACAAGAGAACCAAGTGATCGAAAAAGTAAAATCACTTTTCCATGAAAGAATCAAAATTCATTGTGCTGCCTGTGCGTATTGTATGCCATGCCCCTCCGGAGTCGTGATTCCGCTTATTTTTTCAACGTATAATGAAGCATTTCGATTTGATGATCCCTCTTCCCTGATACGATACTATCATTCACTACCGCCTGAAATCAAAGCTGATCAATGTATCGCCTGCGGAGAATGTTTGAGTAAGTGTCCACACCAAATTGCAATTTCTGATAAGATGACGGAGGTGGCAAGGTATTTCAAGGAGACGGATGAATAATCCGAAACAGATTACAACAGACCTAATATCTCTTTGAGCGAAATACGAATATTTTCTATGTCACGGCGAGTCATATGGCCAATGAGTTTGACAATGATGTACTCTTCCAGGGTAAACAATATTCCTTTGGTTATTCCTGGTTTGCGTAATCCAGTTTTTTTCCAGTCCATGATGATAGTATCTCCCGGATAATCTGTTCTGTCCATTTGACTAGTGATCGGCATCGCGACAAACTCATTACGAATGTCATTGTAGTCGGCATTGCTGATAATCACTGCAGGGCGTTTCTTGGAAGCTTTGGCGGAGGTATAAGGATAATTGATCAGGATAACATCTCCCGGATTATAAATCATTAAAGAAATCGTCTTCCTCATTATCCCAGATTTTTTGTAAACAGGAGGCAGAAAGCTGAGTGATGGATATGGTGGAGGGGCTTTTCTTGGTTGGGGAGACATTGGT
>JAQVYZ010000029.1 GCA_028708485.1 Caldisericia bacterium
GGGAGTTGTATACCCGTATTTCCTTTTTTGGAACTTTCAATCAATAATTTAACTGTCATGAGAGCACCTCTTTTAGTGCATGAATCAGGTTATCTATTTGTACTATCTGATGAATTTCTGAGAAGCTAATCACAAAAGATTCACCAAGATAGGGGAAGAAAAGACCCATGTTGTTTTTACTGATGAGAATATTTTTTTCATAAAGCTTTCTGATTATTTCCTGATGGGTATGAGGCGTAGGTATTTTTACAAGGATTTCATTAAAATAGGGTTTCTTAAAAGGGATCTGGCAAGGCGTTTCCTTTTCAATTCTGTCAATTGCATAATGACTGACCTTGATATTCTCTCTGGCAATTGCTTTCAGACCATCCTCTCCGACAGTCGAAAGATAAATAGTCGCTCGTAATGCATTTAAAGCATGATTAGTACAGATATTGGAAGTTGCTTTTTCTCTTCTGATATCTTGTTCTCTGGCTCTTAACGTCATCACATAAGCCTCTCTGCCTTCTTTATCAGTTGTTTTTCCAACAATTCTCCCAGGAATCTTTCTGATAAATTCTTTTTTCCCGGTAAAAAATCCAAGTCCCGGACCGCCATAACATGTTTCGATACCAAAAGTTTGCGCTTCTCCACAAACAATATCTACCCTGGAAGGATCATAAGGCATTAGAGCTCCGAGAAGCATTGGTTCCAAGATGACAACGACCAATTTTATCTTTTTTTCAGATAATTTGTCGTACAATGGTTTCAAATCTTCTATTAATCCAAAAACATTCGGTATTTGAACAATAAAACAGGCTGTCTGCTCTGTGAACTTATCTTCCGCATCGTGAATCGCAATCGTTCCGTCGTTTGAGGGTATTTCCTCTATTTCGATATTCCGCATTTTTGCATAAGTTCTGATGACTTCTTTCACATGGGGGTGAAGAGTACTGCTAAGCACCGCTCTTTTTTTGTTGGAGGAGCTGGTTAACAAATAAAGAGCCTCTGCTGCAGCAGTAGCGCCGTCATACAAGGAAGCATTCGAAAAATCCATCCCAGTCAGATGTGTCATATAGGATTGAAACTGATAAATGGCTTCTAATGTTCCCTGACTGACTTCAGGTTGATACGGTGTATAGGCTGTATAGAAAGAAGGATTTGAAGAGAGGGTGTCGATAATAGAGGGGATAAAATGCTGGTAATTTATCTCACCAATAAATGTATCGTGTGTTTTGCTGGTGCTGTTTTTTGAGGTGATTTGGCGGGCATGTCTTTCTAATTCCATCTCATCAAATGGCATTGGCAATGAAAGATCTTGTTTAAAACGAATAGAAGAGGGTATTGACTGAAACAAAGATTCAACAGAAGATAAGCTGGTTTCTTTCAGCATATCCTGAATATCTTGATCAGTGATAGGTATATATCTCATGAATTATTCCTTGCGATATTGATGATAAGCTTCATCTTGCATCAATGTAGAGAGTTCTTCGGGATTTGCTAACTGTATTCTGGCTATCCATCCTTCATTATAAGGATCTTTATTAATAATTCCGCTGTCTTCTTCCAGCTTCGTATTCATAGCAAGAACCTTTCCAGATACAGGGGAAAAAACATCATTGGCGGATTTAACTGATTCAATGGTGGTCAGCACATCTCCTTTTTTGATTGTCTTTCCTTCTGCAGTGATTTCAACAAATACGATATCACCTAAATGGTGCTGAGCATAATCTGTTATGCCGATAAGGGCTTCATTCCCGTCAACTTTTACCCACTCATCGGTTTCAGTGTAAATATATCCTTTTTTTACTTCACTCATGATTCGTTCTCCTTTTTCAAAGTTCTAAAAAAATTTTATCATTTAGCATTGGAAATGAAAGTTCATTATAATAGGGAGAGAGAAAGAATATATTAAGGAGTTCTCATGAAAAAATCTTGTTATGGGATTCTTTCGATACTTTTATCTTTGTTTCTATTGCTACTACCTACCCACCTCACCACTGCTTATGCGGAAAATAATTCTGTCATCGGATACGGTCCTCTGGAGAACGAACTCGGTTTCCCTCTGATAATTTCCGTTGACAATTCAAATAGAATTTGGGCACTGGATGCCTTGAAGTCTTCTATTTGCATATTTTCAGAGAATTTTTCCATCATAGCTTCTTTCAGTTTGCCTATATCTCAGCCTTCTTCCATTCATCAATTGGATCTCCAAGCTAACACCGACAACTGCTGGTTGTTGATAAATGAATATTTGTATAAAATCAGTATAGGGGGAGCATTGTTAACAGAAATTAACTTAAAAACCTTCCCCGCCATCGGAACGAAATCAATCCATCAATTTGCTTCAGTTTCCGATACGTTTTTTCTTTTTACCGATAGCCTTACCTATGAAGCATTCTTAATGGATATTTCCAAAAATGACCAACCCCCTGTCATTTTGATGGAAAACAATTCACCACTCTTAGTAAAAGATATTCAGTCATTTCAAGGATATTTTTTCATCTTATGTCTGGATGATTTGAATTCATCGGAAAATGAAGGTTCTTTTTATCAGTATAATACACGTGGCGAAATACTTCGCAAAGGGAGTTTGGTGAATTCAAAATTGCCATCTTCAATAGGTTTTTCCATGAATGCTTCCGGGGATTGCTATGTATATGATGCTGAATTCAAATTCGAGGTATATACTTCCCAGTTTTCTTTGCTATACAGCTCCCTCTCAGCCCTGCCCGACTCTCCCCAATATCAACCGCATCTGGCTGGTTTTTTGCAACGTAAAGTTTTGCTGATTCATCCCTATAAAGGGATCTTTTTATTTGATGGCAATGAGAATACATTGAGAATTCCAGTAGCCAACTCTGAAAACGCTTTGTTAATGCCATCTTCTGTTTGCGGGAATCATCAGCAAGTGGTAATGTACGATTCCATCACGAATAAATTACATTACTATTATTATGAATTATGGAAAAGCGCCTTCAAACTGGATTTCCCTAAAAATGGTTCCTCTTTTCAAAATAATATCCAGTTGTTTCAATCCTCAACGAGTGATGTATTTGTAGTTTGGCAGGATGTTTTTCTGCGTATTTTACAAGTAAATCCTACGAATTGGGTAAGTACCGAGATTCAGATCCCCTCCTATATTCCACCAAGATCCACTGTGTTTATTCGATCGGAGGATAACAGAGTTTTTATATACTCTTGGTTTGATTCCATTTTGTATAGTTTTACAGCACAATCAGATGATGTCGTAAAAACTCAGATTCCAAAAATCGAGAATCCCTATTTATTAAGTAATTGTAGAATCTGCGTTGATAAATCAGGTTTTGTCTTTCTCCTGGTTCCTTCCGTTCATAAAGTATATGTTTTTGATACATCCGGTGCATTAGTGCATTATTTTACTTTACTGGGGGAGACTTTTTTTGGATATACCGATATTAAGATCTTTCAGAACTTGATCGTCGTGTGTAACGCTTCCAAATGTAATGTGGAATTCTATACCAAAAAAGGGGAGTATATTGATTCTTACGGAACAAAAGGAACTATTTTATATCCTAAACACTTTTCTGCTTATGCAGAAAATATGGAATCTTTGAATTATCCTCTCTCTTTGAATACTTTCGATCAAAAATTATGGATTGCCGATGCCGGTAATTCCCGTATTATTGTTTTCCAAGGTAAGGAAAATACGGAAATCATCAAAATCGAATTGCAAATTGGTTCCAGATCAGCCTATGTTAATCACAATCGTATTGAGTTAGATGCGCCACCGTTTACAGAAAATGGAAGAACACTGGTTCCTTTGCGGTTTATAGGGGAAGCCTTCGGCGCTAAAATTGATTGGGAAGCTGAAACCAAAAAAGTGACTTATTCGTTGGGCTCTACAAAGATTGAGGTGGTCATCGGAAGTGTCATTGCGGTAGTGAACGGGGAAAAGAAAAACCTGGATGTTCCGCCAAAATTGGTAAATGGTAGGACTTTTGTCCCGTTACGTTTTATCAGTGAGAGCTTTGGTGCTTCTGTCATTTGGGAAGCAGCGACAAAAAAGATCTATATTGAATTCAGCAAGCCATCATAACAGTTTCAGTTCACTTTAACGGGGTTTCAGGCAATTTATGGTCGGTATAACCGGTAATACATTAAAACGTATTTTTTAAAATAGAATTGGCTCTTCTTTACATCTTTAAAATAGAATAAACATGTTTGATAAGCATATTCATTCAAAACAATGAGCTTTTCATGAGTCAGTTTCTGGGTAGCAGGAGGCTCGATAAGATTAAGTGCTTTGATGTGTTCAGCAATTTCTTCCATCAGATACTTATATTGACGAAGCAATATGATTTCGTTACTACCGGTACTTGCGGACATGATCTTATTAAAAAGTCCCTCGTCCGTATTTTTCCATAAAAGAAGCGCCTTATAATATTCCCCTTCTCCATAGCTCTTTTTTTCCCCCTTAGAAAGACTAAGGGTGTTCTCTTCTTTGTTGCTCAAATTAATCCTGGTCTGAAGTGAAAGGAATCCAAAAAAAGTGAGTAACAGCAAACTGAATAGTAATAAAAACTGGAAAACTTTATTCATTTGAAGTGGTAAACGAGGTAAAACCTTCCCCTTCACTAAATATTTGATAAGGTTCAATTTCAATCCTGGGTTTTGAATAAGGGAGTACTTCCCCTATTTCAAAAGCCGGTAGATTCAAGTCTTTCCAAGTTTGCATCGCAAAAGGTACCTCTTTCGGATCGATAATAACAATGTACCCGACTCCCATATTATAAATTTTAAACATTTCCGTGTTCGGAATCTCGCCGTATTTCTGAAGCTTTTGAAAAATAGGAGGTACCGGTGGCAGTTTTTCAATTTTATACAGGGCATTCGTCTCTAAACGCAGGATATTTAAAAATCCTTCTCCGGTGATATGCGCCATACCATGAATAGGTATTTTTTTCAGAATAGCCATAATGTGCTGAACGTATATGGCGGTTGGTTTTAATAATTCCAGCATCATTTCCTGCTGGGGTATTTCCGGATTATCCAATAGGAGTTTTCTTGCTAGTGTGAGGCCATTGCTATGTATTCCATTGCTGGGAAGCCCAATGATTTTATCACCCGGGTGAATCTGTTTTCCGGTAATTATTTTGTCAGTGTCAATGATGCCCAGAGCGGTACCAACCAAATCAATACTGTTTTCTCCCTCATGAAGCAGCTCTTTTACTTGTGCCAACTCACCTCCCGGTATATTCACGTTGGCTTGTCTGGCTCCTTCATAAAATCCTTTTGCCAATTGTTCTATGACTTCAGGTTCGATTTTTGTGACAGCGATATAATCCATAAAACTCACCGGTTCTGCCCCCAGACATAAAAGATCGTTGACGTTCATGGCAACACAATCTATACCAATGGTATCAAATTTTCCTGCCTTTTCTGCGATAAGGATTTTTGTACCAACACCATCCATGGACAAAGCAATGCCTACATGATTGCCTAGGTCAATAACATTTGCAAAAAAACCGATAGGCAGTAAGTTTTTTCCGATAGTTTCTCGAAAGGGAAAAGTCTGGTTAATCCAACCCAGCAACTGTTTCATGGATTTTTCTTCCTGGAATGAATCTACCCCTGTTTTACTATAAGCATCTTGCATGAGTCCCTCCAAGAATATTATTGTTTTCAGCAACAATCCAATTATAAAGTATTGTGATAAGAAAAGGAAAAAAACCTGAAATTGATTTCAAAGAGTAAATATGGTATATTTCTGCATTCGAGATAAATTGGTTGTTTTATTGTACAAAGGAGTAATATTATGGCTGTACCAAAAAAGAGAAGAACGATACGAAGAATACGCAACCGCGTCGCTCATATGAAAATTGATCCGGTAAACCTAACCCGCTGCACAAATTGCAATAAACTGATTCCCACCCATACAGTTTGTAAGCATTGCGGTTTCTACAATGACGAAAAAATTATCATCTTAAAAGAAAAACCGGTCAAGGAAGCTGCTTGATTCGAATAGCCATTGACGTTCCCGGGGGTGATTTGCCTGCAGTCGAACGTCTTAATGGTTGTTTCTTGGCTTACCGGGAAGAGCCGGCTCTTTTTTTTCATCTTTTTGGTGACTCAGCATTGATTCAATCTTCTTTGAATTCGATTCCATTGCCTTCCAGTCATTATTCAATGACTCATACCACCAGTGTGATTGAAATGGGAGAATCTCCTTCCCATATCCTGAAACAAAAAAAAGACTCCTCCATGGCAAAAGCCATCCTTTCCGTAAAAAACGGCGAATCTCAGGCGATACTGAGTGCAGGCAATACAGGGGCACAAATGGCCGGTTCATTATTCTTTTTAGGCAGAATCGCCTCCGTCGAGAGACCCTCCATCGCCATTGCTTTTCCTACTTTAACCGGTATTTCATTGCTGATTGATGGTGGAGCCAATGCCGATTCAAAACCGGAGCATTTATTGGAGTCTGCGAGATTAGGAGTGATTTATGCAGAGCATATTCTCCATTATTCTCACCCAAAGGTTGGATTGATCAATAATGGCACAGAAGAAGAAAAAGGAAGCCAACTAACCAAATCTGCTTATGTTTTGTTGAAAAACCAGCTTCCTCAATTCATTGGTTTTGTCGAAGGGAGGGATCTATTTTCGGGGAATATTCAAGTTTTTATTACAGACGGATTCACCGGTAATGTGATTTTAAAGACCATTGAAGGAACTTCATCCAGTCTTTTCCAATTAATCAAGCAAGAGGTAAGCCGATCATTCTCAGGTAAGATTGGCGCCATATTGCTGAAAAAGAGTTTTCGATCTTTGAAAAAAAGGATGGATTACCGCTCTTATGGAGGAGCTCCGCTTTTAGGTGTTAACGGCATCTCAATTATTTGCCATGGCAGTTCTGACGCTATCGCGATCAAAAATGCGATTCTAAAGGCAAAAGAGATGATTCAGATGGATTGGTTAACGAAAATCTCCAAGGCGAATTAAAAAAATGCATTTCTCAATATTTTTTTTGTATACTAATTAGGTGATTGTTCTTTGAAAACTTGGGGGTGTATTTGGTTTCGACATAATGGGTTGCATAGCATAGGCAAGCCGAGGATGGTACTTGGCCTCGTAAATCTTGTACCAACAAACAAAAGCCAATTATAATTACAACTTAGCAGTAGCTTAACTGCTTCGATTTAGCGGCTGTCCCTTTCTACGGTTACTAAGTCGACGACTCAGAAAGGTTCCGCTGTATTTTGTCAGAAGGTACTTCGGAATGATTATTCTGGCATCTCTGTCCGATTGTTTGCTGATTTGGCCGGATAGAGTACAAAATCAGTAAAGCTTGTAATTCCTAGTTATGTTGCTGATTATTGGACACGGGTTCGACTCCCGTCACCTCCACCATTTATTCTTAAAGGATTATGCAATATGCCAAAAGTAATTTCTATCGCGAACCAGAAGGGTGGTGTTGGAAAAACCACTACTGCCATTAATTTAGCCGCTTTTTTATCCAGGGAAGGAAAAAAAGTTCTGTTAATTGATTTGGACATTCAGGGAAATGCCACCACAGGTATGGGTATCAAAAGAAGCGGATTGCAACATTGTGTTTATAATATGCTGATTGGGGAAAAAACACCTTACGACATTATTCAGAAAACAGAATACGATAATCTCTTTATCCTTCCCTCCACAATCAACCTAGCCGGCGCAGAAGTGGAATTAATCCAACATCAGGACCGAGAAAGCTTTTTAAATATGGCGCTGTTAAAAATTAAAGATGAGTTTGATTTTATCTTTATTGACTGCCCGCCTTCACTGGGTTTAATTACCATAAATGCCTTATGTGCTTCCGACAGCGTGATCATTCCTCTACAATGCGAATACTATGCTTTGGAAGGGCTAACTTCGTTTTTGAATACTTTTTCTCTCGTTCAAAGAAAATTCAATCAATCCTTGAAAATTGAAGGCATTTTACTGACCATGTATGATTCTCATACCTCTCTTTCACAGCAGGTATCTCAGGAAGTGATCAATTATTTTAAAAATCAGGTATTTGATACTATTATTCCAAGGAACGTAAGATTGAGTGAGGCTCCCTCGTATGGAAAACCGATCATTTACTATGATCCTACTTCAAAAGGGGCGGAAGCATACAAAAAATTATCCAGGGAGTTATTAACTCATGAATAAAAAATTCGGTCTTGGAAAAGGGATTAACGCCTTAATTGAAGACTATACGACCGGATCCACTATTAACGATATAGATATAGGGCTCATTAAAGAATCTCCTTTCCAACCCAGGAAATACTATAACGATGACTCCCTGTCAGAGTTAGTCCAATCCATTAAAGAAAATGGATTGATCGAGCCTTTAGTGGTAAGAAGAGTGGACAATACATATGAGCTGATTGCCGGTCACAGACGATTAAGAGCTTTACAAATTCTTGAGCAGCCAAATGCACCGGTTTATATTATTGGGGCTTCCGATAAACAAGCTGCCCAATTATCCATTATTGAAAATGTTCAGCGAAAAGA
>JAQVYZ010000030.1 GCA_028708485.1 Caldisericia bacterium
TTGCACCATTCGGACAGCCAATACATTCTGGTAAGTCCGTTCGTCTCCCATGACACCCACCGATTGGATCGGGAGCAATACGGCAAATCCCTGCCAGATTTTTTGCTCTTTATCCTGCTGTTTCATTACATCACGAACGATAAAATCAGCTTCTTTTAACAATTGCAACCGTTCCAGTGTGATTTCGCCAATAATCCGAATCCCTAACCCGGGACCAGGAAAGGGATGACGCTGAATGAACCGGTCAGAAAGCTGTAATTGCTTGCCGATTAACCTGACTTCATCCTTGAACAGATACTTCAAAGGTTCCAGAAGATCCAATTTCATGGTGTCAGGCAATCCCCCGACATTGTGATGGCTTTTGATCTTGGCTGCAATACCGGATATCCCCCCGGAACTTTCTATGACATCAGGGTATAAAGTGCCTTGCACGAGAATGTCCGCTTTGGCTTTTTTGGCTTCTTTCTCAAACACTTTGATGAATTGCTTTCCAATTACTTTCCTTTTCTCTTCGGGATCTGTAATTCCCTTTAAAGCTTTTAGGAAATCTTTCTCAGCGTGAATGACGGTAAGAGGCAGGTTCAGCTGCCGGAGCATGGTTTCCACCTCTTCGGGCTCATTTAGCCTCATCAAACCATGATCTACAAAAAAACAATGCAGATTGGCTCCAACAGCACGGTGCACTAACAGAGCAGCCACGGACGAATCCACCCCACCGCTGATAGCACATATCACTTTCCGGTTTTGCGCTTTATCCCGGATGGCTTGCACTTCCTGGTCAATCCAGGAGGTTAAATCCCAATCCTGCTTTGCTTTCACAATAAAATGGAGAAAATTGTGAAGCACTTGTTTGCCGAAATCGGTGTGCACCACTTCCGGATGGAATTGGATGCCGTACCGCATCCGTTTGATATTTTGAAAAGCAGCCACCGGTGCGTTCCCGGAAGAACCTATCACCTCAAAAGAGGACGGGCTTGCGGTCACTTGGTCGGCATGACTCATCCACACAATGGATTCCTGAGGAATTTCATTCCAAAGTATGGATTTTGCACAAGTGGTAAAAGAGGTTTTTCCAAACTCCCTGATCTCACAGGGTTGAACCTCTCCCCCTTCTTCGAGAGCCATTAATTGAAATCCGTAACAAATCCCCAAAATGGGGATTTGCATTTTCCAGATCTCTCTGGATAATTCAGGGTGATCAAATGAGATGACGGAGCGTGGTCCCCCGGATAAAATGATAGCTTCCGCATTTTGAATCTCTTCCGGTTTCACAAAATACGGGTAGATGATCGAATAATACCCCAATTCCCTAACTCGCCTGGCAATCAATTGGGTAAACTGGGAACCAAAATCGATGATTGCTATCATTTTACCCCCTCTTGGTTAAGAAAGTTTTTTACTGTAAAAGTATAGTGGGTTTTCTTAAAAAGAGTATTCTACCTGGACAGTCACCGTATAGGTGAGAGAGCCCTCCATAATTTGGGGCACACCTGGCGCCACCTTCGAATCTTGCCTCGAGGAGTTAGTCTCATACGCAGTGGGATAATTTCCATCCACATTGACAGTGATAATTCTCTTGATCGTCTCATTTTCAACCGCTAACGCTTTTTCTGCTTTTACCCGGGCATCTTTCATGGCTGCATCGATTCCTTCGAGTTTCATTTTATCTTTATTCTGTACATCAAATGCGACATTTTGAAATTGATTTGCTTTGTTCTTAAAGGCAATATCGATGATCTCTCCCACACGTTTGGTGTCATAAATCGTCACTCCCAGCCAATAAATAGCCTGATAACCCCGGATATAGGGAGTTTTATTCTCCTCATACTGATACAAAGGTTGAATTGAAAAATTCTTGGTTTGCATGTCCTTTTCCTCTATTCCGGCTTTTTTCAAAGCTTCAATGACCGCATTCATCACCTCGGCATTGTTGCTCTGGGCTGTACCGGCATCTAAGGCTTCATTCATGTAGCCGACCGTAATGGTGGCCATATCAGGCTTGATCTGCATTGTCGCTGAACCGGAGACACTCAATACTCTGGACGCATAGGGTCGCTCTATAGCGGTCTCTTCTGTCTGAGCGACGGTATATCCCACCCAACCAAACAGAACAACTACTAAAATTAACAAAATCACTTTCCAAATTTGTTTCATTTTGAATCCTCCCAAATAGGTTTAATTATCCTAAATAGGGAGTACAATCATTTTGGTTCAGAAGGAGCATTGTAAAGGATGTAAAGGAGGAATTTATGTATTGTGTTATCGTGGGTTGTGGTCTTGTAGGATCAAGAGTGGCTGCTATGCTTTCACACAATAGCCATAATGTAGCGATTATTGATAAAAACAGCGATGCTTTTTCCAATCTTCCTCCTGAGTTTGACGGCACTACTATCCATGGTATCGGTTTTGATGAAGAAGTGCTAAAATCTGCCGGCATTATGCAAGCGGATGTATTTGCCGCCTTAACTGACAATGACAACATTAATATCATGTCTTCCGCAGTTGCCAAGTCGATTTTTAAAGTGAAACGGGTGATTACCAGAGTATTTAACCCTGAAAGGGAAAAAACATTCCGCGCTTTAGGCCTGGAGATCGTCTCGCCGACATTATTGGGCGCTGAACAAGTATACAGCCGTTTTATCATGGGGGAGAACAAAGCTCATCTTTACTTGGCTGAAAATAACTTTGAGATGTTTGAGCATATTTATGAACCGATGGGCAAAGCGGAAAAAGTCCAGGATATGGAGATCAACCATGAAATCAGGGTGGTAGCATTGATTCGTAATAATCAGGTTTTCATTCCGGCTGAAACAGATATTTTAAAAAAAGGTGACCGCATTGTCACTATCTCTATCACCTCCGCTTTACATAAAGCCGAAAAGATCTATGGAAGACGCAAAGAGGACTAGTCACAAAGATTAGGTCAGTCTTACCAGTGTGAATCGAAACCCTATCTGGTCAGCATTCAGTATCTTTTCAAATTTAGATTCTTTGTCATCAAGCCATTCGATGGTCTGAAAATGGTCTTCCAGCGTTTTTGAGAATGTACTTGGCTCCATATTGGCAATATCAGTGATCCACTTCATTTCAATAGTATTCGCTGAAAGGAGAGGATGCGCTGTTAAATAAACGACACTGCCGGGCTTAACCAGGGATAAAATCGCTTGAAACAACTCGATTAGCATCAATTCAAGATCTTCTGATTTTAATATGATAGAATGAATGGATTCCTTTGGTTCTATGATCAGGGATATATTTTTTTCCCTGGCTTCGTATAAAAGACTTTTTTCTAAGGTCGCGATAAGAGATTGTATGGGAATGATCTTAAATTGCTGAGTAATCTCTTTTTGTTCTTCTTGAATCTGGTTTTCATGATCATTGACATACTCTTCAATTTTCCTGATATTCCGAAAAATAAGATTTACAGCAGTTTCTTTCTGCTCATCGCTCACTTCTTCATTTAAAACGATCTGGATACCATCTTTCACCACGGTTAAGTACGTTCGGACAATATGCATCAACTCAGCTGCCTCTTTTTTTCGTTTATGGTTGGCTTTCTGATCCAGGTATTTTCGTTTCCTCTCAAAAAAATAGAGCTCGCTCTGAACAAATTGGTTGTCTAACAGGAGTTTTTGCAGCCGTTTCTGCGAATAGGTTTTCTGGATACCATTTTTTAATTGTATTTGTTTGATCGCAGTATCCGCCTGTAGTTCTATCCAACCGTCCAGCATGGATTTATGCAGCCATTTTTTAATTTTTTCCTGAGTCCATGATTCCATTAATAAAAAAACGGAGATATATTCCAGCATAGGATCATGGCGTAACTCATGTATGAACTGATTAAACTGCTCTTTCGGAAAATCTTCCGAGAAAAAAATGATAGAAGCGCTTTTTTGCCGAAGATCGGTCAGTCCCTTTTTCCAATCCTGGTAAGTAATCATCTCAATATCCGAAAAAAAATGCACAGAACCAACCAAATAACTCGCAACAGTATCTTCAGAAGTAAATAAATAAGCTGAATCCATCTTCCAAATTATACACTTTTCAGAAAAAAAAAGTAAACTTATTACGTGATGATGAAAGAAGCCTATAATTACACCAGGCAGCCAGACGGTAAAACAGATTGCCTGCTTTGCCCAAACCGGTGTAAAATCTTTCCGGGCAATACGGGTCTTTGCCGTCAATACCAGAATATCGACTCCACACTTTTTTCAGTTTCCTATGGAATGGTTGCGACTATGGCGATAGACCCTATCGAAAAAAAACCTTTGTACCACTATTATCCGGGGGGACGAATTCTTTCTCTCGGCGCTTTTGGATGCAACCTCCGTTGTTCGTTCTGTCAGAACCATGGTTTGTCCTTTGGTTCCGGAAAAATGTATCCGGTAACTCCCGAAGAATTAATGAGTGTAATGGAACAGCATGCTCTCACTCACTTGGCGTTTACGTATAACGAACCGATCGTTCATTATGAATTTATCCTGGATACGTTTCAGGTACTGAAGAAGCACTCTTTCCAAACCGTTTTGGTCACGAACGGTTTCATTGAGGAATCGCCTCTGGAGCGGTTGCTTCCCTATACAGACGCTCTGAATATTGACTGGAAAGGTCCATCGTCTTTCTACCAATCTTACTGCTTTGGCTTGCTTGAGCCTGTTCGGGAAGCTATCCGGATGGCACAGAAAAAAAGCCATATAGAGATCACGTACCTGTTAATTCCCGACGGCAATGACAAGGAATCGGATTTGATCGAATGCAGGAATTTTCTTTCCTCGCTCTCCCCCTTCATTCCAGTTCACTTGAATCGATATTTTCCACATTATCAAATGACACGTCCTCCCACTCCTGTATCCACCTTACTACAAGCCAGAGCCATTTTTTTACAATCCATGCCCTATGTTTACATCGGTAACGCAGACCTGCCCAACGCTCAGAACACCTATTGCCATCATTGTCATTCAATATTAATCAAAAGAGTAAATTATGATATATACTATACCAATATCCTGGATGGCAAATGCCAGGTTTGCGGTGAAAAGGTGAATATGATATTAAGAGATTCAGTATGTTAAAACTGGGCTGTCGGATCTTGCTTGGTCTTCTTTTTTTTGCTCAGTCGCTTCCCGTATTGGCTGTCCCATATGAGAATATTCAAGTATACGGAGCGAATTGGGTGTCCGGTTTTTTTGAGGTAGCTTCCGATATTTTTGGAGACCAAAATCATCTGTTTGTTTCTGACTTAAACAATTCCCAAATCCAGGTGTTTAACCGTTCCCTTGAGCCTTTGTATCGATTTGGCGGATACGGGCAACAGGAAGGGAATTTTATCGAGATACACGGGATCTTTAATGACAACGAGGATTTATTTGTTACTTCGATTGATTCCTTCAAAGAGAAGAAAGGTCGGATACAGCAGTTTGGTCAGAATGGACTCTATATCAAAACGTTTGAATCACCAGAAAAACGATCTGATTTTATCGCTATCACAAAAACCACCAGTCAAACTTTTGCCGCGATCACGGAAGGTAGTATAAGCACTTTCCAGAACGATGGAACACTCCTCAAAGAAGTGTTTACCATTCAGAATGTCTCCTTCCTTTTTCTGCAAGACATTACTGCGGTCAATAATGATCAATTTGCCTTTATCGACAGAGGCAGGAGAGGCTTTTTTATTGCTAACTCCGATTTAACGGAATTAAGGGCATTTGGGGAAGAATATATTTCAATACCGGTTGCTATCGGTTATTTTCAACAAAGAATCTATATCGCAGATGCCAATGGAGAATTGTTCTGCTTTTCTCTGAATGGAAAACTCATTAAATCCATCAAAACGAACCTTTATATCAATGGTCTGCTGATAACTTCTCCGAATGAAATTCTTGCCACCTCCTCCCTGCGAAAAGGTTTGTTTCAAATTGACTGGAATACCGCCAAAATGGAAGAAAAGATTATTCAACCAGGAAATGAGTTGGAGTTGCATTGGCCATCAGAGATCTGGGTGGATTCGCAACAAAATATCTACGTAAATGATGATTATACAAGCGGAGTGAAAGTCATCGACGGAAAAACGGGATTATTTGTCAAAAGCAGCGGTTTCTTGGATAAAGAAGGCATTCAGGTCTCATCGATAACGGGTACCAACCATGATTCCTTGTATATGTTAAGTTCCTACAATTCTTCCACCATTTATCATTACCAACCGAGTGGCGAGGTCGTTTCAGCAGTGGTAAACGATGAGTCCAAGCTGATTGCTCTGGTATTTGACGAACAAGAGAATCTTTACGCCCTGGATGCCCAGTTGAATAAGATTTGGAAGCTGGATGCGAATCTTCAAATCTTGGATTCATTCCCGATCGATCTGCAAAATGGTGCCGTTGCCGGTTTGTTTATCAACCATAACCTATATATCTCCACCAAGATGGGAAATGTGATGGCATTGGATAAAAATTCCGGTCAGCTGATCCGCTCCTATTCCTTTGAACAGTTACGGGATAACGTCAACTGGCAGCATTTTGTACTCTATCAGGATTATATTATTTTTTCTGATAGAAATAACCATTGTTTACAGGTATTCACGCTTCATAATGAGGCACAGGTCAGATTATTTGGATGGATCGGGGGACCAAAAACCTGGACCAGTAAAGAAAAAATTCAAATCGATATCGGGTATGAACCCGGTAAATTTCTTTTTCCGGAAGGATTAACCTACAAAGATAAATGGTTGTATGTAGCTGACTCCGGTAATCATCGAATTCAGAAAATTCCTATCGCTTCCCTATTGATAAAAGATACCCTGATTACTCTCCAGATTGGTCAAAAAACCGCTTATATCAATAACAAAAAGAGCATGCTTGAGGAAGCTCCTTTTATTAGATCCAATAGGACTTACGTTCCGTTACGTTTTCTAGCAGAAGCTTTCCAGATGGATATTCAATGGATTGGTCCTGAACAGAAAATTATTTTAAAAGAAGAGGGCGTCGTGATAGAACTATGGATCAACCGTTCAGTTGTTCGAAAGAACGGACAAGAAACGAGAATTGATGCTGTTCCTTTGCTGATTAAAAGCAGAACCTATGTTCCGATTCGGTTTGTGGCAGAAGCATTGGATGCCCGAGTGGAATGGGAATCAAAAACACAAACAGTCATTATTAGGAGGTAACTATGTCTACACCGGAAGCTTGGTTAACAACCTTAAGCGAGAGCTATGGTATTGCAGGCAGGGAAGACACAATCACAAAGTGGATCTTGGAACAAATCAGGCCTTACATTGATGATTTTCGGTTTACCCCGATGGGAAATCTTATTGTCATTAAAAAAGGCAATCACCTGAACCACAGGAAAATCATGATTTCTACCCATGTGGATGAGATAGGTTTGGTTGTCTCCTCTGTTCTGGAAAATGGATTTGTACGTGTTGAACCCAGGGGAGGTGTTGACCCAAAGATGCTTCCTGCACATCCTTTCATGGTTTTATCCCGGAAAGGACCCATTAAAGCCGTCGGCATCTCTATTCCTCCTCACTTGTTAAAAGAAGAGGATAAACAAAATTTACTGGGTTATGAGACTATTCTGCTGGATACCGGTTTATCTACAGAAGAGGCTCAGTCTGCCATCCAAATCGGTGATCCTATCACATTTGAGGCACCGCTTATCCCATTGCTGAACCAGCGTTTTGCCGGTAAATCGTTGGACGACAGAGCTTCTGCATTAGTCAGTATGCTTCTGCTGAAAGAATTAGCCAATCTGAAGCATGAATGGGATGTAGTGTGTACTTTCTCTGTTCAAGAAGAAGTTGGGTGTAAAGGAGCGGAAACAGCCCCTTTTGCAGTGAAACCGGATATTGCCATCGCGATGGATGTCACCTTTGCTGAACAGCCTGATTTAGGTGATTTTGATGGCATTCCATTGGGCGAAGGGGTTGTTATTTCCGTTGGGCCTGATTTTACCAAAAAAATTACACAGGATCTTCTTCGCATTGCCAAACAAGAAGGCATCAAAACAGTGATCGATCCGACTCCGATGGCAGGAGGTACAGACGCCACACCGCTCCAGGTATCCCAGGAGGGCATTCCGACCGCTTTACTCTCTTTACCTCTACGCAATATGCATACCAGTGTGGAGGTAGTCGATATGCAGGACATACAAAAAACAATGAAACTGCTTTATGCTTATATTAAAACACTTGACCAAGCTTATTGGGAGGGATTATCATGGTCTTAAAAACCCTATCGGATCTAAATGGCGTCAGTGGTTTTGAAGAGGATGTACGCGCCTATATCAAAGAACAAATTGCCTCTAAAGTAGATGAAATCAAGGTAGATAGCATCGGTAACCTATATGCTTTCAAACGCGGTAAGAATTGCTCCAAAAAAGTACTTTGGTTGGCTCATATGGATGAAGTCGGGTTTATGGTGCGTAAAATACAGAAAAACGGGATGATCAAATTCTCTAATATTGGAGGAATAGACCCCTCCATCCTGGCTTCC
>JAQVYZ010000031.1 GCA_028708485.1 Caldisericia bacterium
GTGTCGGATTGAAAGCAAAAGGAATTCCATCGGAGGAGATTGAGAAACGAGCTTTATCAGGGATTGATCTGGTCGGGCTGGATGGTTTTGAGACCGCTTACCCCAAAGAGCTTTCAGGCGGGATGCGTCAACGTGCGGGTTTTGCCCGTGCTCTCGTGGTGGAGCCCGAAATTCTGTTTCTGGATGAACCTTTCTCTGGACTGGATATCTTGACGGCAGAGAATTTACGTACCGATCTATTGGACTTATGGATCGAGAAAAAGATTCCCACCAAAGCAATGGTTCTGGTTACCCACAGCATTGAAGAAGCGATCTTACTTGCTGACCGGATCATCATCTTCAGCAAAAATCCCGGGAGGATCAAGGAAGAGATTGTCAATACGATCCCTCATTACCGTGACCGCGAGGATCCGGAATTTCTTAAACTTTCTGACTATATTTATTCGGTGATGATGGGCAGAAAAGTCAGTAAGACCGGAAAGCCGGCAAAAGTAGAACAAAAGATGCTTGTACCGATCGTCGGTGAAGAATCTCTGAGTGGTTTTATCGAACATATTTATGAACTGGAAGAAAGAGCAGATATCTATAAAGTAGCTCAGGATCTGCAGATGGATGTAGACCGCATTCAACCTCTTATCGAAGCCGGTGAATGGATCGGATTGTTAGAGACGAAAGAGGGGGATCTCTTTACTACCCAACACGGAAAACTATTCGCCGAAGCTGATGTGTTGGAGAAGAAAGAAATCTATCGCCGACTTATCCTCGAGAAAGTACCTTTTATCCTGAAATTAATTAATATGATTAACGAACAACCATCGAAACGCATTGACTATAGTGAGCTGATGGATTTGTTAGTGGGGCAATTCTCTGAAGAGCGAGCCGAAGAGCAACTTGATGCTGCGATTGATATTGGGCGATATTCTGAATTATTTGGTTACGACGAGAATAAGAAAGAATTTTTTATCGAACAACCGGAAGAATAAACCTTGCATTCTTTGTAACAATAGTTACAATTGCTTTTAAAACATGTTTGTAACAGGTGTTAAAAAGATGAGAAAGCAAGATGGATTGGATATTGATAGTCTATAAGATACCCTCTGAACCTTCCCGTTATAGGGTATCATTATGGCGAAAATTAAAAGAATTGGGAGCGGTTTACCTCCAGCAAGCTGTCTGTTTGCTTCCTGCAACGGATTTAATCCAGCCCATCATCCAACAGCTTCAGGCAGATATCACAGAAATGAACGGTATCTCTTATATCTTTCAGACAAAACTCCCTGATTCTACTTCTGAAAAGGATATTGTTTCCAAGTTTAACGAAGAGAGAGATACCGAATATCAAGAACTTATTGAGCATATACAACATTTTTATGAAGACGTGGAGCTCGAAATTCAGCAGAAGCATTTCACCTTTGGCGAGTTAGAAGAGCATGAAGGTGAATATGACCGTATTCAGCGTTGGCTAAGTAAGATTCAGGCAAGAGATTACTTTCAAGCTAATCTTTCTGGAAAAGCCCAAAAATGGTTTGAGAAATGCGAACCGATTTTAAATACATTTTCAGAACATATTCTTGCCCATAATGAAGCGATCGATAATAAACACCAGGAAAACCAGGAGAATCATTGATGGATAATTACCCAACCGGATTAACTTCCACTGAAGCCAATCAGAAACTCAAGGAATTAGGTTTTAACGAACTCACTCCACCAACAAAGCATACCTTATTGCAGCAAATCCTTGAGGTTTTCATGGAGCCGATGTTTATCCTCCTCTTGGTTTCAGCTGCGTTGTATTTCATTTTGGGTGAAAAAAAAGAAGCTTTCATCATGATGATTTTTGTCGCTTTTGTGGCATTTATAGAGATTATTCAGGAATGGCGCACAGAAAAAGCGTTAAAAGCCTTAAAACAATTAACGGTGGACTGGGTTACTGTCATCCGCGACGGAGAGAAGAAAACTGTATTAGCCAAAGAATTGGTGCCCGGTGATATATGCCTGATTTGTGAAGGAATGCGTATTCCGGCAGACGGCACGTTGAAACAAACTTCCGGACTGTTGATTGACGAATCCATTCTGACCGGGGAATCAGTTCCAGTGCATCGTTTTGATTGTGATATTGTCAGTGCCGGGACCGCGATTTTAGCAGGTCAGGCTTGGTTGGAAATCATTTATACCGGATTAAATACTGCTTTTGGAAAAATTGCCAATCAGATCAATAAAATGCCATCTCAACTTTCTCCGTTGCAAAAGAAGACAAAGAAGCTGATCACTATCTTTGCGGTTCTGGCTATCATCCTTTGTTTATTAGTCATTCTATTGCAATTTTTTTACACCAGAAACTGGATCAATAGCTTATTAGCCGGGATAACGTTGGCTATGGGTATCATACCGGAAGAGTTTCCCGTAGTACTGGCGATTTACCTTTCATTAGGCGCATTTCGTATGTCAAGAAGACAAGCCTTGATTAAAAAGATGCCGGCAGTAGAAACACTGGGGTCGATCACCGTTTTATGCGTTGATAAAACCGGCACCTTAACAGAGAACAGAATGCACATCGAAGAAGTGAGTGAGCTTCATCCTAGTATTCATCATAGCCTTTCTATCCAAGAAATTGCCTTGTTAGCTTCTTCCGCTGAGATTGTAGATCCAATGGAGAAATCCATACAGGATAATGTGGAAGTAACAAGGTCTTCTTTAATTGAAAAACAAAAATTGATCCATCTTAAAGAGATTCCCTTTACCTCTCATTCCAGACGAGTAGCCAATGTTTTTAAACTAGGCAATAAAACATTAATTGCATCAAAGGGATCCATGGAGAGCATCCTCAATCTTTGTAAACTGAATATTGAAGAACATGATATGATATGTGAGCAATCGAATCAGCTGGCGGAAAAAGGACTCCGCATCATTGCCGTTGCAGATTGTCTTACCGACCAATGCAATGAGCCTTTAGAGTCAAACCCATTTGTTTTTCGAGGTTGGATTGCTTTTCAAGATCCACCAAGAGAAGGCATCCGGGAAGCGATTCAATCCTGTCATAAAGCAGGAGTACGAGTGATCATGATGACCGGAGATTATAGTGTGACAGCGAATGCCATCGGAAAGCAAATCGGATTGGCAGAAAATCCTGTTTTATTATCAGGTCAGGAGCTTCAACAGCTGTCAGAGGAAGAACTGGTCAAGAAAACCCCCAATGTAGATATCGTTTACCGGGTTTTTCCCGAACAAAAAAGCAGAATCATTCAATCGCTTCAATCCGCTGGTGAGATTGTAGGCATGACCGGGGATGGCGTGAACGATGCTCCGGCTTTAAAGTTGGCAGATATCGGCATTGCTATGGGTTTACGCGGGACAGAGGTGGCTAAAGAATCTGCAGATATGGTTTTATTGGATGACAACTTTGTCTCTATTGTCAAAGCCATAAAAGACGGAAGACGTATTTATAACAATATACAGAAAGCGATCAGCTATGTGATGATGATTCATATTCCGATTGCCGGTCTGGCATTGTTGTCCCCCATCTTTAACCTTCCTCAGATTTTGCTCCCGATCCATATTGTATTGATGGAGCTGATTATTGACCCAACCAGCTCTATTGTTTACGAATCAGAAGAAGCAGAACCAAGATTAATGGAACTTCCCCCTCGTCATCCTAAAGAAGCCTTGTTAAACCGTTCATTCACTATTCAGATCATTTTACAGGGATTGATCTTATTGTTTGCAGTCTTTCTCCCGTTCCACTATTTAGTTGATACTGGATTTTCAGTCGAAAAAGCCAGAAGCATCGCTCTTGTCATTTTATTTATTGGCAACGCAATGCTAGTAATGGTAAATCGATCCAGCCTTCCGTTCTATGCCCGCAAAAATGGAAATCAAAAAAACTTTGTTGCTTCCATTATGTATATTGCTACTTTTCTGCTCGTATTAGCCATAACCTATATTCCTTTCATGAATGATATCGTGAAAACAAACCAAGTTCCATTCTTCTACTTCATATTGGCGATTGTTTTTGGGTTCCTTTCTACCGGTTGGTGGGAATGCATTAAATCAATTCAGTACAAAAAAGTTTTGAAATAAGCAATTCTTGTTTATAGTGTTAATATGATTGATTGGTTTCTCGTAAAATTTGTTGTTATGTATTTTTTGGTTTTGTTCTTTCTGTTTTTGCTTTTTTATTGGTTCCGAAATCTATTTCCATTATTGATCCAGTCTTTGGATCAGTTTGTGCGTTATGTGCTTATTTATTCATTATTATTACTATATCTCTTCTTTCATATCAAACGAATGAATTTCAATCCCTCTACAGAAACAGGCCTGTTGATTGTTTTGTTTGCTACTGTTCTCCTCATTTTGTATATGAACCTAAAGTACATTTATCGTTTCAATAATCTGTATACCCTTTTTTCTTTCAAGAAATTGAAAGCAATCGATTTAATGAAGCTGGAAGAAGATATTTATGCTTATCTGAAAACGAATACAATTCAATTAAAAAGAAGCGAAGCAAATCGATGCTTTGATGAACAATACTATCACTATACCTCACAGGATAAGACTTTTTTGTATCTTTGCATTAACCATAAAAATCAAAACAACCAAAAATTAATTATGGAGTTCAATATTTTTCCCGAATGGACTGTTCAAGATGTCGATAGAATGATGAAAGAATTAATCAACAAGCATCCATATTATATCAATTTGATTTCTTATGCAAGTTCTTGGTTTTTTGGAGGTGTTGCTCTTTCCATGTGGATGATTTCTATCCGGAATACTTTTCAAGCCCAAACTTCAGAACTTGATTATATATTTATTCTATATATTTTAGTGATCATTGTTGTGTCGCTCATAAAAGATATGAAAGCAAGAGAAAAAGGGAAAAGATGAAGAGATATACATATTTTTCCGGCATACTCACTTTAATTATCTTGCTTTTTCTTTGTATTTTACCCATTTCAACTCTAGGAAAAACCTATTCAATCAATAATGTCATTATTGATTGCACCGTTCTTCAGGATTCCCGCATTAACTGGAAGGAGAACCGTACTTTTGATTTTCAGGGAGCCTATTCATTCGGTTATTATGATCTTCCCAAAACCGGCTATGAATGGGTGAAGGAGATTGTAGTAGGTGAGAACGACTCTACCTACACCTTCGATGAATCAAAAAGTACTGGTTCTTTTTGGTTGGAGAATCTGTCAGATGCGCATAGGGTACATTATTATTACACGGCTGAGAATGAACAACGCACATTTCAATATAGCTATATTATCGAAGGCGCAATCGATGTCTATGAGGATTATGGTCAATTATACTGGAAGATGCAAGGAACCGGGTGGGGCACTTCGGTCGAGAACTTCATAGCAACCATTCATTTTGAAAAGCCAATCCCTCAGGAAGAGTATATGGTCTGGGCACATGGTCCCCTGAACGGGTTGGTTTCCAAAATAGATGATTCAACGATATTACTGGAAGTAATCGATGTACCGGCTTATACCTTTGTAGAGATAAGGCTCCTGGTGCCGGCAGCGTATTTCCATGTGACTGACAAATTGACTGGCACCATCAAAGAGAAAGCCCTGGAGGAAGAGGCGGTATGGGTAAAAGAAGCCAACGATTTCCGTGATCAGGAAGAGGTACTTGTTGAAAATCCTGAACTGACTAAAGAAGAACAGGAAAAACAGGCAAGAGAAGAACAAGTTCGTGCTCTTGCGAAGCAGCGTAAAAACCTTATTTGGAGGTGGTTTTGGGACCTCTTTTTTTATGGAATCGCTCTATTCCTAATCCTATACGCTGCCATTAATTATTTTAAATTTGGAAAAGAACATGAGAATCATAAAAACTATGACTATATCCGCGAACCACCCGATGACCTCCCTCCTGCTGAAGCTGGTTATATTTTGCAGTTTAACCGGTTCCATCCAAACACGATACAAGCCATCTTTCTCGACCTAATCCGAAGAAAGTACATTCGGCAGGAAGAAGGGGATGGCATTGAGTTTCCTAAGAATGACCTTGTCCTGATTCAAGAAGAGGAAAATGGGTTCGGTCCTTTGGAAGAATATGAGAAGACACTGCTTTTTGAGTTTTTGTTCCGAAATGAAAAAAATGAAAACCAACCAAAAACTTCTCTGAAGAATCTCAAAAAAGCGATACGAACCCTTCCTAATACTTTCTATACTACATCTGAAAAGATAAAACGAGAATTAACTACGGTGGTGAAAGAAAAAGGATACGTGGACAAAAAGAGCCAGGAACTTTCTGAAACCTTTACAATAGGCTGTAGCGTATTTCTGGGGATCTTTATTCTCATCGGTCCCTTTTTAAACAAACGCTATCTGTTTATCATTCCAGTGTTAGCCATCTGTGTTTTAATCGGACATTTCGGTTTCCCCCGCCGGACAAAAAAGGGTAAAGAATATTTTGATAAATGCATCGCACTCAAACGTTTTCTCCATGATTTTACCCAGCTAAACAATCTGGAAACCGACTCAATCATCATCTGGGAAAAATACCTGGTCTACAGTGTTATACTGGGAATCTCCCACAAAGTAATCAAGATGTTAAAGATTAAAATAGAGAGTATGAATACCAGTCAATCAAACCTTTTATGGACAACCCAGACAAGATCGTTCACCCAACTCACTGCTGCCAGTCTTGCATTAAACGCCTCTGTCAGGAATATTCCCAAACCCTATACAGCTACCAGATCTTCTTATCAATTTACCTCTCATCATTCCTCATACAGTGGCGGTGGGGGTGGATTTTCAGGTGGTGGCGGCAGTGGAGGCGGAGGTTCCGGTGGAGGGATGGGGTAGGTATAATTAGAAAAATAAAGCAACAAGGAGACGAGATATGCCTGATGAATTGATTCCGACTTTATTCATTATTGGGCTTTTGGTACACTTCTTAGTGTGTGCAGGATTAAGCGCGTATATTGCAGACGAAAAAGGGTGCAAAGGGATCAATTGGTTTTTTATCGGCTTGTTTTCCGGAATTCATGGCTTGATAGCAGCAGCAGGATTACCGGATAAATTTTTTGATCATTTTTGTGAAGAGGATGAAATAATTGAGAATGAAGAAACAAATTAAATCACAAACAAGAAAAAATAAACACTGGCTTCTGGTAGTATATGTTGCTATAACGGTATTTATCGTCACACTTTTGTATTTGTTTGCGATATCCAGACCCATTGAAATTGGTTTATACCGCAAAGGCGGTTTGTATATAGAGACAAATGAACTACGCAGTTATGTCGGCAACCAGGAAAAATACGAAGAAGTATATCGCAACAAGATGGATCAGATTAAGAAGTGCCTTAATCTCAGGTTAGAAGAGATTGGCATCGTGAATCCTTCCATTAGAGCCATCCCTTATCATCGATTCCAGATTATTGTGAAAAATATTTATCTACCGCCTGATGAAATAGAAAAGAATAAAACATATAACGATGTCAGCTTGATCGAAAATATCATCTTTGCTGAAGGAATATTATCGGTAACAGACGCATCAGGAGAAGAGATTTTAACGAACGAACACCTAGCCAATGCAGATTATGTACTTCAGAAAAATGCTGATTGTGTATCAAAACAGCCGGTTGTAGTTCTTCTGCTCAATGAGGAAGGTAAAAAAGCACTCAGTTTAAAATTGGTATCTAACCGGGGGAAGAAGATTCAACTATTTTTAGACCAACATTTATTAGCAGAAATATCTTCGAGTGATATTTTCTTAACCGGGAAGATCATTATTCCTTTTATAGGAGAAAATCAAGAAGAAGCGGCCTTTAAGGCAGAACAAACAGCTGCTATATTAAATGGAGGGTCATTACCGGACGTTTTAATGACAAAACATAGAACCGTTTTCCTGAATCCCAACAAAAAACGTCCCTATTTGTACTTCGATTGGCTTATCCAAAAAAATAATTAACATTTTTTACCCTTTCTACATTGAAAAAAATCCAATTTCTATCGAAATTGCTATAAACAGGGCAATTTAATGCGTTTTTTATTTTTCAATAGAAAAGTACTTAATGTGTATTTTTACGTTCGTTAAAATTCGTTATTTTGCACGGTTTTTTTTGAGCAAGAAAGTATACCGAACAATTTTTGGTTTTGAATTGAACAAAATGAATTCATTTTGTTACACCCAATTTTGTCATTTTTAAACTAAAAAATCTTAAAATTACTCATTACGTTGATAGGATCTTTCTTTATGAGTATAAAGAGGAATTCCATTTCTGCTATGTATCCTTTATGGACATACAAATTCTAGAAATAATATTTTGGGACAGTCCCAATTTATTTTTTTTATAAGCTTATCTTTACTTGAATTACCATTCCTGTCAAATCGACCTTTGGAAATAACAATAATAT
>JAQVYZ010000032.1 GCA_028708485.1 Caldisericia bacterium
TGACTTTTGCATTTTTTAGATGTATTCTCTTGTGTAAAATCTTTCAGATACTTACTCATCGGAGGTATCAGATGTACCGGAAAGCGATTGAGAACCTAAAAAGCTGGAAAACATCAAAGAACCGGAAGCCCTTAATTATTCAGGGTACTAGGCAAGTTGGCAAGACTTGGTTAATGAAAACATTTGGTAGTGAGCATTATCTCCAAATGGCTTATGTTAATTTTGACAATAACGAACGCATGAAAAGCCTTTTTAGTAACGATTTTGATATCCATCGATTAATGAAAGGGATAGAGCTAGAGACTGACACCAAAATTAATCCGGAGAATACATTGTTGGTATTTGATGAGATTCAGGAAGTACCAAGAGCTTTAACCTCATTAAAGTATTTTTATGAAGAAGCTCCTGAATATCATATTCTCTGTGCCGGCTCTTTACTAGGAGTTACTCTCCATCCAGGCGCTTCATTTCCAGTTGGAAAAGTGGATTTTCTGAATCTTTATCCTCTGAATTTTATAGAATTTCTGCAAGCAACAGGAAATCAAAAATTTGTTGATTTGTTAAATTCAAGAGACTATCCGTTGATACATAATTTTAAAAGCACTTTCGTAGACCTTCTTAAGCACTATCTATTTGTAGGGGGAATGCCGGAGGTTGTTTCCAATTATCTAAACAATACAAATCTTCAAAAGGTGAGATCATTACAGGAAAAGTTGCTGACTACTTTTGAAATGGATTTTTCAAAACATACCCCAAGTGAAATTATTCCGAGAATGTTTATGTTATGGAAATCAATACCATCTCAATTAGCTAAGGATAATAAGAAATTCATCTACGGAGTAATACGTTCTGGAGCAAGAGCGAAAGAATATGAACTCGCCTTATCCTGGTTACATGATTATGGGCTCATACATAAGCTCCCAAGAATCGAGAAACCAGCAATTCCAATTTCTTCCTATCAAGATTTAACAGCATTTAAAATATATCTGGTAGATGTTGGTTTGCTTGGTGCTCTTAGCAAAGTTGATGCAAAATCCTTGCTGGAAGGTAATCAGTACTTTACTGAGTTTAAAGGATCCTTAACGGAACAATATGTTTTACAGGAATTGTGGTCATCAAATTTTATTGATCCTTATTATTGGACAGCATCAAATGGTACCGCTGAGATAGATGTTGTTTTTCAATGGAAGAATCTTGTGTTCCCTTTAGAAATTAAAGCATCCGAAAACCTTCAAGCAAAAAGCCTTAAAAGTTATTATAAAAAATACAATCCCACTATTGCCTTAAGAACCTCTCTTACTGATTTCAGAAAAGAAGAATGGTTGATGAATATCCCGTTATATATGCTTTCCCAATTACCTGAAGTATTAGACGAGTAAGATTACGAAAAGGTGATGCAAAGAGGGAAAGCTTTACTGATTGGAGGATGTGATTATGCCGAAAGAACGAAAGATGCTAAGTGACTGGTATGCACCGTATATTCAGCTACTAGTGAAATTAATTGAGACGCAGAGTAAGACAACGCTTGTGAATTGGGCAGTTGATTACGCTGAGGAAGTTATGTTACCACTGTGGAATAAGCACTATCCGGATGATCTGCGTCCGCAAGAAGCACTGAAAGCTGCTCATGATTGGTTATCGGGGACAATTAAACTTCCACAAGCGAAAACAGTTATCCTCCAGTGTCATACTGCTGCTCGTGAAGCTGAGGGAAACGCCGTTGCGCAAGCTGCTGCCAGAGCGATCGGTCAAGCAACGTCGTCTATTCATTCGGCAAAGCATTCTATCGGGCTTGCGCTATACGGTGCGATAGCGGTTGGGTATGATATCCTCGGAACGAAAGCGACCTGGGAACAATTGGAACAATGTGCTGCTGAAGAGTGTGGAAGAATGCTGAAAGCACTACGTTCTATTGCTGTGGAGAATGAGCCAAATCCAGCGAAAATAGACTGGAAATGCTAACTTGAATCCAAACAAGCTTGTATAAATCAGCGTAAGGATATAATGATCTTATTAATAAAAAAGAACCAGCTCCATATCAGGAGGAAAATATGAGAATTCAAGCTTGGTTTCTGATTTTTATATGTTTAACCTCATTAGTCGGTTGTCAGACAAAGGCAAAAGAAACGAATAAAACATTAGGCGTTGTCCTGTTAGCTTACAATCCATCTAGAATTCCAAATGATATTAATCCACATGCTTTGAAAGACTTGAATAAATGGCAAATGAATCCCGCGAACAAGGATTTCACATTTAATATGAATCCGATTTACTGGGGTGGTGAGGATTCCCATTTTGATACAAAACCTTTGCTATGGGGTACTTTGAATTATAAAAATAAAAAGCAATACATTGTGTTGGATGACCAGAATCAGTTGTGGTACGATCAGGATGGAGAGTTTGACAATATTCCCTATAACGTACAATTGGAAGTGACCACAAGAAGCAGTAAAACAAATCTTTATAAAACCTATGGTCCCTATCCGCTGAATTCAGTTTTTCCGCTCTTTGTTGACGATTATACCGGCATTGGAGAGGATTCACTGACAGGGCAAGTCAAGATGGAGCTTTTCTATTCCAGGATTATCAAGTCGAATGAAGATGACTCACTTGGAGTGCTGGAGCTGATATTACAATAATTTTGACCGTTTTTAAAAGTGATTTTGATTACACTTTTCTCTCTATTTTCCAGTTTAATACACTTTCTAATGAAATTTGCCAAGAAGAATGAATATGTAAGTGTTTTTACACCAAAATAATTGTTTTTACGGTTTGATCTTGAACTGTAAGATCAATTGAGTTCTTAGTATTAATTTTTACACAGAATACTAAAAAAATAATCATTTATGTTGACAATATCAAGAATATAACTATATTTACACATATGTAATGATTTTTGAGGGTAATTAATGGAAGAAAAGTTTTTTGCTTTACGTCCGGCTGGTTATAGATACTTACAGGAAAAACTTGGTATTGTAGGTATGCCTAATTGGCATTATTCGTCCGTCTCTAAAATAAGTACCCACCATTCAAAGGATCAAGAAGGCTTTATTGAAGAGATTTTCAGAAAACAGTATTGGCCTGGAGAAGAATTGGTCGATCATCTTGAATTTGCTTTAAAATATGACGGAGTCAATTTAGCTTTGATGGTGCGCATTTTTGAACATATTCCCCAGGAAGAGATTATTAAGTATGTAAAATCTAAGCCAACCAGTATATATGCTCGAAGGATCTGGTTTTTCTATGAGTTCCTAACCGGGAATAAACTACCTGTTAACGACATTAGTTCTGGTAATTATGTGAATGTGCTTGAACCAAACAAATATTACACTATCCAGAGCGGAAAGAAATCCCAACGACATCGTATAATCAATAATCTTCTCGGTCCTCAAGCGTTTTGTCCAATCATTAGAAGAACCGAAAAGCTAATCAAGTTGGAGTCTGATGATTTACGGAAAAGGTGTGAGGAAATTACAGCTAATTATTCACTGGAGCTTCTTCGTCGGGCACTAAGCTATCTTTATAACAAAGAAACTAAATCCTCATTTGATATTGAGAATATCACTCCTATTGCTTCCCGAACCGAGAGATTTATTTCCTTGTTGAAACTTGCCGAAAAAGAAGACTTCTGTGATAAGGAGAGGCTGATTGAACTTCAGAATCGAATTGTTGATCCAAGATTCAAAAACACCGGTTATCGGAATAGCCAGAATTATATCGGACAGACAGTTTCCTACCAGAAGGAACTCATCCACTACATTAGCCCAAAACCGGATGATCTGCCAATAATGATGTCTGGACTGATCGAGACTCATAAGCGGATGAAAAAAGGCGACTTACCGTCGGTTATCCATGCGGCAGCGATAGCTTACGGTTTTGTCTTTTTACACCCATTTGAAGATGGGAACGGAAGAATACATCGATTTCTGATACATAATATCCTTTCTTTACATAAAACGTTTCCACATGGACTCATGTTCCCAATATCAGCAGTTATGTTAAAGAATTCAGCCGAATATGATGCATCATTAGAGATTTTTTCACGACCTTTACTGCAGCTTATTGACTATCGGTTGGATAATATGGGACATATGACTGTCCAAAACGATACTGCTATTTGGTATCAGTATATTGATATGACTGCTCAAGCTGAAGCTTTATATGATTTTGTCGTCCAAACAATTGATGAAGAGCTTGTTGATGAGCTAAGTTTTTTGGCTGATTATGATAAAACAAAAAAAATGATACAGTCTATCATCGATATGCCTGACCGTCTGATTGATTTGTTCATCAACTTGTGTCTACAAAACAACGGTACTCTGTCAGAAGGTAAAAGATCCACACATTTTGATTTTCTAACCGACAATGAACTAACCGCCATGGAACAGGTGATAAAGGACACCTTCAACCCGCAAAATTAGTTATAAAACCCTATCCGCTGAATTCAATTCAGTTGAGTTTTTGTCCAAGAATCAAGGCTCCTTTTCCAATACTCTTTAAATCCAGCAAGGAAAATCCATATTGATTCATTAATTTACTCACTTCTTCTTCAGCCTTCGCGAACGCTTTCCCTCCAAATGAAAATGTAATTACTATCATGCCATTTTGCTTCAAAACCCTGTTAGCTTCAGATAAATAGATAGGAGCATTTGATGTAATTACCAAATCATATGATTCATCTTTGTAAGGTAATCTGGCAGCGTTACCAAGTTCAAATTTAATTCTGATAGTATCCATTGGTTTTACTTTACCGTTGGCGATATCAATCATCTTTCTGCTTTGATCAAGGCCTGTAATCGAAGCATGAGGAAAATGTTCTGAAGCAATAAATGTTGCAAAACCTGTTCCGGTGCATATATCTAAAATTTTCTCAGGATGGTTTTTAACCATGTTCAAGCCAGTCTTCAGGGCTGTTTGGAAATCAATACCGCTATTAGTGATCATCGAATCGTATGAACCACTTAGTTTATCAGGAAAAACAAGCATCGCTTTCAAAAATATTTTTGACTCCATCAGCTTTGGATGTTTTATCATCAATTTTAGCAATGGTGTTACGATCAACTTCTTTAAATCAAAGATATTTCTCCTCATAGAAGCCTTCTTTCTTGATATATAGAGATCTTTGCTGGTTAATTATTTTTTAATTTTTTTCCATAATCAATCGCTTTTTGAGGACATATAAGTTCGCAATTATAGCATTGGTGACATGATTTACGATTGATTTCTGCTTTTTTATTTTGAGGGGATACGATAACTGCTTCCGACGGGCATGTGGTTTCGCATAGTTTACACCCAATACACTTATCGAAATTCACTCTTCTGGATAAAAAAGCAAAACTTCCGGTAAGACCAAGCAATACACCAAAGGTGCATATCTGGTTAGGAAAAACTTCCGGCTTGTATATAAAAGGTACCAAAACAGAAAGAATCAATAAATAGAGCAATATAGGAATCTCAAAATGAAACAGTTTTTTTGATAATATCATTGTCAATATACTTACTACGAGCAAAACCCATGCCAACCAACCGTTTTTTAGCCATTTAGGAGAAGTGTTTGGTTTGATTTTTGTTTTCGTCCTAATTGAATCTGTCATGATCATTAACGTATTCATTGGACAAACCCATCCACAAAACACTCTGCCAAAGAATATTGCTGCTAATACACTTAAGACGAAAAGTCCTAACCAGAGCATCGGGATTTTTTTGAACAGAATAAAAACAAATACCCCTAAAAAAATAATTCGTATTGTATAAATCTGAAGTTGTTTTTTACTCATTCTCTGTCCTCCAAAACGGCTTTAAGATTATCGTATCTAGCAATCAATTTCTCAATATGTGATTTTCTGACTTTTAAAATATCAATCCTTTGATCCAGCTCCTTTTTCCCTTTTGCGGTAATTTTATACACCCTTCTTTTCGGTCCCGGACCGCCTTCTTCCCAAAGAGAAGTGACGAATCCTTCATTTTCCATTTTTCTCAAAGTGCGGTATAACGTGCTAACATTGAGATCTTTCTCAGAAAACCCAAAAAATACTAACTGTTCCATTAGTCCGTAACCATAGCCTATTTCATCATGCAAAAGCATTAACAGACAAACTTCTAAAAATCTCTCCATCTGATGAGGCTTTCCATTGTGCAATACCATTCATTTCCCTTTCAATATTCAGTCTTTGTTATTACTATATACATTAAGAATATAGTTGAATTGTATATAGTGTATGTTGCTTAGCAGTGTTTGTCAAATTGCCTCCGAATATTATTACCTTAAATAATCAGCTGGTAGAATATTGTCATTTGTTGCTTATATGAAAAAAATTAGATATATGGATTGGGAAACAGCATGAATTCAAAATTAAACAAAGTTTTATGGATACCCAGAGTTTTATTTCTCTTATATATTTTGTTTTTCCTGTATTCTTTGGTTTTCACAAAAGACATTCTTGGAAATTATGACATAATTATCAATCTTTTTCGATTTGTCATCATCTGCGCTTATTTTTACCTCACTTTCTTTATGCCTATTGTGGTTGGTATTTTATTTTTAATTAGCAGCATCCTTGGTTTATCTGATATGAATGCTCTTACCACAATAGAGATGGTTGTACTTAGTATTCGCCTTATTACAGGTTGCCTCCTGATTGTTTTGCCATTACTCTTTAAATCAAAAACAACACAAAACGATCAAGGTAGTCTTGTCACAAATGAAAATCCTCAAAAAGACCTACCAACAAAGATTGAATGCCCAATATGCCACAATTCGGACTCAGTGTTACTTCTGTCAACCGCGTATTTACAAAGTTTGCCTTTATCAGAAAAAGGAATCCCTGATATCACCAAGTCAAATGAAAATAACATATCAACTATCATGGCACCGCCTAAGGAACCAAGAAAATATATACATGTATGGTGGTTTTTATCAGGCGCGGTCTTTGTGTATTTGTTGACAATGTCTATTTCGAATTTTTTTCATCAGCCAAGTAGTGAACCTTTTTTTAGTGTGTTAGGCTTCCTGTTTGGTTACATATTCTGGATTAATTTATCTTTTAGCAATGGAATCTTGTTGTCACAGGTCAACCAGTATACAGATAAAAACATTGCCCCTTTGTATCAGAAAGCATTACACTTTTGGAACGGGCTCTATTATTGCGAGGAAGATAACCTTGTTTTTGATCCCGTTTCAGACAAAAGTACTGACACAGAGAACCTTCGTACATTCATTGTAACAGAAACAGGATACAATGATGCGCTGTATCAGAGCCTAAGGATGAAACCCGAGAAACAGACCGGCAAAAAGAAAGGGATTTCACCACTTGGTTTGGTGGGTTTAGTTGCTTTATTCATGATCCACATTTTCCTTACAACGTACCTGATCGGCACATTTGCTTCTCCCGTTCTTTTTCGTGATCGCTCCATGAATCCAACCATTAAAAAACATTCTTTCATTCTAAACACACGTTTGAATTACTTCGCTAAAAATCCAAAAAGAGGCGACATTATTGTTTTTCATCAAACAGTGGAAGGTGAAGATACTTACTTTATGCAAAGAGTCATCGCTTTACCGGGAGAAACTGTCGGATGGAAAAATGGTGAAATCCGGATTGATGATAAAAAACTTGATGAACCGTATTTATTTGGCAAGTTGAAGAATAATGAAATGGAAATAAATGGGTTTGATGATATGTTCCTAAAAAAGGACGAGTTTTTTGTCATGGGAGATGATCGGTCAATCAGCACAGACAGCCGGTCTTTTGGGCCGGTTCAACGCGACAATATTCTTGGTAAGGTATACTTCTTTGTCAATTTCAGTAAAGAATAGAGAATCATGAAAAGTACTTCTTCTTTATTTATTAAGATCCTGTCTCTAATAATCTTGATCACCTTTATGCAGTCTTGTTCATTGAAAAATAGAAATCTTGAATATTTCGTAAATCGGTATTTTCAGGAAAAATACACTGAATTTCTCGTCCTTTTAAAATATCAGCCTATCGAAGAGTTGAATCATGAAGAGTTAACTGATGGTATCAACGGGCTTCAGGCTGCATTAGAGCTTCATTTCGATGATAACGCAGATAAAAACGATACAGAGGCTTTGTTGAGCAGAGCATTTTTGCTCGGGCAAAACGTTACTATTTAGATGGTGAATATGAATGCGCATTGGCCGATCTAACACAGTGTTCACGATCAGAAGATAAAACTAAAGCTATACCTTTCCGCGATCAGATTATTAAAGAG
>JAQVYZ010000033.1 GCA_028708485.1 Caldisericia bacterium
AGACAGCGATAAAAAAATGATTGAAATCTCGCTGGACAAGGAATATCCTTCTTTATCCCTTTTTACGGTTCAAATCACCTCTGATAGTCAATTCCGAAATCCTGAGAAAACCGGACCGGTGGTTTTGGGAGTTTCTTCTTCAAGAGAGCCAAGAACCATGGTTTCCGCTCCTTACCAGATTATCCCACTACCGATGACGGATATGATGATTCTACCGACTGTACCGGATGGAAAAGAGAATTTTTATATTACTGAGCCGGAAATTACTTTTCAAACGAAATCGTTCGACAGTCATCGCGTAAAAACGTATTATAAACTCAACGAGGGGGAATGGATCGAATATATCCAGAAAATTCGTTTAGGTTCGGGTGAATATAAGATATCCTATTACAGTGCTTACAGCGATTCTGCAAAAGAGCCAATCCACACTTACCAATTTTCCGTCGATACCCGCAAACCCATTCTTGTTCTGCCGGAATTACCGATTTATACGAATTATAATCCTTATCTTCTGGAAATGAATCTGATTGAATCGAATTTCCTGGAAGCCATTGTACAGACACAATCCATTACTTCATTAGTGGAAGGTAAGGTGAAAGTCTACCTGAATTTAACGGAAGGCATGAATACCATCAGTATTCTGGTCATCGATAGAGCCGGTAACGAGAGTGAGTTGGAACTCCAGGTCGTCTTGGATGTGACCAGCCCTGAATTTACGTTAATGACTCCGACACCTTGGATGAAATCTATCCGTAAAACGATACTCTTATCCGGTCAGGTAGAAAAAGATGCCATCTTGACTGTCAATGAACAGAGTATTCCGAATGAAAATGGGGTATTCAGGATGAACTACACATTGAAATCCGGGATCAACACCTTGGAATTTTTAGCGGTCGATAAAGCCGGTAACACGAAAAAGTATTTGGCGCCAGTCACCTATTACCCGAGTTTCTTTGCTTTTATGACGATCGGGAAGAGAACTGCGGATACCTCATTCGGTGTTGTGGAATTGCCCGATGCTCCCTTCTTATACGCCAGCACCTTTATGGTTCCCTTACGTTTATTTGTGGAGCTGCTTGGTTTTACAGTAGAATACGAACCGGTCTTTCAAATGATCACGATCCGAGATGATTCTGGCAAGGAAATCATTACCCAAATTGGCAATTCGATATATACTGTAAACGGAGAGAAGAAGAATTTGCCGGTTCCCCCGGTGATAAAAAATGGAAGGACTTTTGTACCAATACGGTTGTTTGCGGAAGAGTTTGGTTTTCGGGTAACGTATACAGAGAAACCTCCATCGGTACGATTGACATTTTATGAAAATTAGCCTTTGGATCCAGCTTATTGCGCTCGGATGCTATGCGCTTACCTTGTTCTATTTTGTCCGACTGCTGATTTGGCGGTGGATTAGCGATAAACAAGTTTGGCGGAAAAAGCTTCCGCTGGACCGTGACACGTTGAAATATTTGCTCGCGCACCAAGGCGAGTCTTTTCCATTTATATCCTTACTGATCCCTGCCAAAAATGAATCAGTCGTGATTCAGGCTACGCTCAGTAATCTGACAAAATTGGATTATCCGGTGGATAGATTTGAAATCCTTGTCATTACCGATGAAAGAGAAGAAAAGTCTAATGCGCAGAAAATGCAATCCACCTGGGAATCTCTGCAAAAATATGATAGACAGAAAGCGATCCAGATACCGGTGGAGCTCCGCAAAACCTGGTTTTCATACCGCTTTCGAACCGAACCGCACGGTCCTTTTTTCTCTTACTTACACGAAAGACTGAGAAGAGAGTTTTCCATTGAATACTCTTCAGAGACTTATACAGCAAAATTACCCCTGGTCATTCAAAAAATCGCTCAACAATTATCATTAGACAAAAAACAACTGAAAAGAACTTTAATGATTGTGATACGTCAGGTATTACCAGATTGCCCATGCAAAATTCAACAATGGCTTTATCGGAATTTTCTGCAATGGATAGAAGGCTTTATTTCTCCTGATCAGCTATTTCTGGTAGACTCCATCCATCCTGACAGCTGGAAAGCGCTTTTCCCCACCACACTTACTGTGGCAACTCAGACGGCGGAACCATTGCTTCGACAGGGATTTCGGATCAAAATTCTGACCGTTCCGGAATGGTATGACGGCGTATACATCAAATCGTTAGGGAAAACTTCCACGGATTCTACTAAAGGAAGAGCGTTGAACTGGGCTTTACAGAACCTTGATGAGCGGTCTGCGGTCGTTGGATTTTATGATGCAGAAAGCCGACCGGCCAAGGAAGTCTTGCTTCATGTCGCGTTTCGGTACATCCGGGAAAAAGAGAAAATGCCGATATTGCAGGGCCCATTGTTTCAAGTCAGAAACTTTTATCTCCTGGGTGTACTTTCAAGGCTAGGGGGATTGTATAAAGCGCTTTCTCATGATTGGTATTTGCCGGTGATTTTTAAAAGTATCCCGTTTGCAGGGGGAACCAACCTGTTTATTCGAAAATCCATACTGACCGAAATCAATGGTTTCAATCCGCTTTCTCTGACAGAAGACCTGGAACTGGGCATCCGGGCATTTCAACAAACCGATACCCGCGTAGAGTTTCTGCCAGTGATTTCCACTGAGCAAACACCCCCCCGATGGCATCAATTTTTTGTCCAGAGACTGCGTTGGGCTTCTGGTCATCTTGAAGTGATGAACTCGCTCTCTCCAAAGACAAGGTTGTTTTGGCAATTATTCATTCAAGGTCCGTTGGAATGGCTGACCTATCAATTTACTGGATTGGTTGTCTTGGTGATGAATCTCTGGTTTTTGGGGATTAAACTACATTTCTTTCCAGCGATTCAAACCTCCGTCTCCCCGTATATATCTTATGCACTGGCTTTGTTAAATATCCCGTATATCCTGTTTTCTTTTTATTGTTTGCACCGTTATGCCTTCACCTTTGATAGCAACCTTCGTTCCGATTCACTATTCGGAAGGATGGATTGGTTAAAATTAATCGTTTCCGCCTTGTTTGTTTTTTTACTGCCTCTTCCCTATACATATGCGATTTGGCTGAGAATCATCGGTAAAGCACCCACTCGCTGGGTAAAAACCGCCCGTACCGCCGAATAATCTTCCTGCCCAACGGGGTTCTTGGGCATAACTTTTTTTTAACTTCCTGTTAAAAATTCTTATTTTCTGAAAATCGGTATCGCATGCCTATTTAGTCAAAGGTGGAGTTGCATTTTTATGAAATAAATTAAGCAAAAATGAAAAAAAAGTAAAATATATGTCTATTTTACTTGACAAATTTGACAACTATATGTAAAGTGAAAATATGTATAAAGAGCGGGATCTATTACAACAGATTTTGCCTTATTTCTATACCAATGAAGCTATTATTATCACTGGAATGAGACGAGTTGGTAAAACTACCCTATTGAAAAATATTTTTTCCGAAATCGACTCAAAAAACAAATTATTGTTGGATCTGGAGAATCCAATCAATCGAAAATATTTTGAGGATGATAACTACGAAAAAATAAAATCTTCTTTGGAAATATTAGGACTCGATTTTTCCAATCGTGTGTATTTATTTTTAGACGAAATACAATATATGCAAAATATAGCTTCGGTAATGAAATATTTCATCGATTCCTGGAAAGTAAAATTCTTCGTAACCGGATCAACAAATTTCTACACACGTAATATATTTAATGAATCTCTGTCGGGTCGAAAGCTTATTTATGAACTCTTTCCGTTAACTTTCCGGGAATTTTTATCTTTTAAAGGTCGAAAAGTAAATCTTCCTGGTCATATTGAAGATATTTCAAAGCCTATTTTTGATATGCTGTCGAATCTTTACGATGAATATCTTTTGTTTGGTGGTTTTCCGGAAGTAGTAAACAAAAAAACGATTGAGGAGAAAAAAAAGACTTTGGAAGATGTGTTTGCTTCCTTTTTTAAGTTTGAGGTTGTACAGCTAAGTAACTATCGAAAGAGTGATGTAATCAGAGATTTAATGCTATTGTTAATGCGTAGGACCGGAACGCGCCTGGATATTCATAAAATATCTCAGGAGTTGAGTATATCCAGGGCAACCACGTATGAGTATCTTTCCTTTTTAGAAGGATCTTATTTTATACAAATTATCCGTCCATTCGGATCTACTAATGTAAATGAGATAAAGAAAGCTCCGAAGGCTTATGTATGCGATACCGGATTGGTCAATCACTTTGCACGCATCCCCGAAGAAAACTTATTTGAAAACAGTATTTACCAGAATCTAATGACCAAAGGCACTTTGCAGTATTATGAACGAAAGAGCGGAACAGGATTACACTTTGTGCTCTCAGGAAAAATCGGTTACCAGGTGTTACTGCATCCTAGGAAATCAGACGCTACAAGGATTATGAAACTGGGAGCAGATCTGGAGTTGGATCAGTACTGGATGGTATCGAAAGTGTTCTCTGATTTACCGCATGTATTATATTCTTTTATGTTGTAAAGGATGGAAAGTGTGAACGGGTTATGAAGAATTACGTATTTAACAATAAAGAGCGTGAACCTAATAAAAGGAGAGTTAACGCCATGAAAAAAAGAATTAGTATTTTACTGACTTTTTTCCTTTTTATCTCATTATTTTCATGGATACAGCCAGTCAGGGCTTTAGACCCTGCTGATGTAACACCGCTGCCGCATACAAGCGGTCAACCGGCTCAATATACAATTGATTTTGTGTTAGGATCTGGTGCAGCTTATGCAATTCCAGCAACCGGGTATTTTAAAATCACGTTTCCCTCTGATACAAAACTACCCACCTCTATCGCAAAAGCAAATGTGACTGTCAACGGGGGCAATCCTGCCACCGATCCTACCATATCCAGTCAGGCGGTTAAAATTCCTACACCAACAACCTATGCTGCCGGATCTCCCATTAGTATCGTATTTGCATTAGCAGCGGGTATCAAAAATCCGACCACTCCTACCGGTATGATTCGATTAAAAGTGGAAACCGGTTATTTAGTAGGTACTACTGAAACCAAAATCGAAGGTCCTGTCGATTCCAACAAGTACTTTATCGGATATGCCGCTAAAGTCACCCCGACACCGAATACGGATGCTCCTGCAACCGGCACGGAATATGCCGAATACAAAGTAGAGTGGAAAACCGGTAATGAAGGGGCGTTAACAAAAAATACAGACACTATCAAGATTGTGTTCCCAGCTGGCTATTCCATCCCTATTTGGGAAGGTTTAGGATACATTCCGGGGAATTATATTCTAGTCAATAATACCAAAGTGGCTACCAATGCCACCTGTTCTGCTGGCCCTCTCACCATAACTCTCAAGACGCCTGTCGATATTGGAAACAGCACAGCGGTTACCATTATTTTCACCACCCCTATTGGTTTGAAGAATCCGATTGCTGGTGATTACCAATTGATCGTGAGTTCTTCCAAAGAGGCCATTCCAACAAATTCCAATGAATATACGATATATAACGCTGTCTCCTTTGTTGATTTGCTGACACCTACCCCTGCCGGCGTGCAGGGCGTGGTTGTCACCCCCTCTTCAGTGAGTTCTGAAGCAGAATATCGAATTGGTTTGGAAATCGATATCCCATTATTAGCTTCATTAGGTACAATTAGCATTGCTTTTCCCACAGGCACTACGCTACCTTCTACCATATCGATGCCAGATATTATTTTTTCTGTCAATGGTACACCCACTGCTTTAGCGCTTGTTCCAACCAAAAGTTCCAATGTCGTTGTGATTACGACTCCAGTCGATATCAGCGCCGGCGATGAGGTTGAGATTACATTCTTAGTCTCGATGAAGATCAAAAATCCAACCACTGCCGGTAATTATTCTATACAGGCTTTGACTTCTGCCCAGCCATACTACCGAAATTCACCCCCTTATGCCATTGGTACCGCTGTCAGCTCACTCAAAATTACCCCATCACCCAATGCAAAAGATGCTGTCAATGCTCGGTACGATGTTGAGTTCAAGTTAGGTGCCAATGGTGCTTTAACAGCTAATACCGACCAGATTATCATCTTTCTGAATATCGCTGCACCCACTGCCCCTGCCACAATGAGTGCTTCTTCTGTATTGATCGGGTCTGATTACACTACTGTTGCCACCAGTGTTGACTCGGTAGTGCCTGCAGATAGTGTGCCTCCCGGGTACACAAAACTCACCGTCACGCCTCCCAAAAACATCACTGCCAATGCAACGGTGAAAATCACTTTTTTAACAGCCGCTGGGATTAAGAATCCTTCAGTGGCGACGAATTATACAGGTTTTGTCAAAACATCCAAGGAACCGATTTTAGTCGAATCGCCTTACTACAGTATCACTGATACGGTGGATATCCCGAACGCACCTGTTGTAGAACCACCTTCTACCGGAGTAGAGGCAAAATATTCCTTTGATATCGTGATTGGTCAAGCTCTCAATATTAATGAAGGTACCATTTCGGTCGCATTTCCTACCGGTACTACTGTTCCCTCTTCCATCACCCCCGGTAACATTACGATTAATGGTACCCCGTTGACTTTCCCTGTCACAGTATCCAGCGGGATCGTAACGATGACGGTACCTGCTACTTATCCTGCAGGTACTACATTAAGTATTGTCTTTACTCAATCCTGTAAAATCAAGAACCCAACGAAAGTCGGTGTGTATTCCTTACAAGTAAAAACTTCCACCCAACCGAATTACAGGGTTTCTCCGGTATATGCTATCGGCACTTCTGTGACCGATGTAAAAGTAACACCCATTCCGGATACAAAAGGATCCACGAATGTTCAATACTTGATTGAATTCAAGCTTGGCTCCACCGGTGCTTTAACAGCCAATACCGATACAGTGGATATCTGGTTGGCGATTGACGCTCCCGTTCCACCAGCTGTGATTCAACCTGCATCAGTCACCGTCAATGGAAATTATTGTATATCCAATATTGTTGTTGCCGCACCTATTCTTGGAGAACCTACCCAAACTAAACTGACAGTGACTGTTCCAAAAGATATCTCTGCCAGCCAGACAGTGAAAATTGTTTTCTTAGCTTCCGCTGGACTTAAAAATCCAGTTGAAGGCAATTATAAAGGATATGTCCGAACTTCAAAAGAGCCGATCATCATGCAATCCACTCTGTACTTGATTACTAATGCAGTTGCTATCACAAACGTAGCTGTAGATCCTCCTTCCACAAGTGTGGAAGCGAAATACACCATCGATATGCAGATCGGACAATCTTTAACGGAAGATATCGATGAAATTACGGTGACTTTTCCTTCCGGAACGACTGTTCCTACCAATATTACTCCAGGTAGTATCACCATCAACGGCACTGTGCTGAAGTTTGCACCAAAAGTCACCAGTGGCTCTGTCACTATGAAAGTACCAGCAACCCTAGCTGGTCCCTTCCCCATGAATGTTCAAATCATATTCCTCTCCTCTGCAAAGATCAAAAACCCAACCACTGCCGGCATTTATTCATTACAGATTAAGACGACATCGCAACCCTATTATAGGGTTTCTCCTGCATATGCCATTGGAACAGCTGTGTCTGCTGTGAAAATCACCCCCACTCCGAACACCAAAGATTCCATTAATGTTCAATATTTAATAGAATTTAAGCTGGGAGCCAGTGGTGCCTTAGCTGCTAACACCGATAAAATTATTATTACCATGAAACTCGGTACTTTAGTGCCACCTCCACCAACCACCCTTCCTGCTTCCTCGGTCATGGTAAATGCCGATTATACCATTGTTGGCACAACAGTTGAGTTGATTGCTCCTGCTGATCCTACTGATCCCGATTTAACCGGGTATTATCGTTTTACGGTGGTTCCGCCGAAAGCGATTAATTCCGGCAGTACCGTAAAGGTAACATTCTTACCCTCATCCGGATTAATCAACCCTATTGCCGGTAATTATAAAGCGTATTTAAGAACCAGTCAGGAGCCAATCCGTGTTGACTCCGAGTACTATTTGATCACAGACGCTGTGAATATTACCAGTGTTACGGTTAATCCTCCCTCAACGGGAACAATTGCGGAATATACCATTGTTTTTGAAGTGGGCACTGCCTTATTACAGGATTCAGGTACAATAATCGTTTCCTTTCCTACCGGCACTACCATCCCGACTTTGATTCCGGTCACTGCTATCACTGTGGATGCGACCGGTACGCCCTATGTAT
>JAQVYZ010000034.1 GCA_028708485.1 Caldisericia bacterium
TTTAATATTGTCTTTAAAAGCTTTCTCAAGGTTCCTGACCTGGGCTTTTGGTCGAATGCCTTGTCTTATTGCCATTCTGCGAAGTCCGTCCATCACCCCTTTAATGTCCACGCCTTGCGGACAACGGGTGCTGCAAGTTTCGCAGAAGATGCAATTCCAAATAGTCTGGGAGTTTAAGATTTTCTCCTTCATCCCCATCTGGCTGAATCGAATCGTTTGGGATGGAGAGATATCCATCAGATAGTTGGCAGGGCAACCAGCGGTGCACTTGCCACATTGGTAGCATTTTTTAACATCCGTGCCGGATTCTTTCTCCAGGACTTCAGCGAATGCCAGCTGATCAAGATCTTTTGTGATTTCTATAAGCATAATGCTCCTTTCCTATTATTTAATATAAGCCATATGTTCTAAACGGGCGATACGCTCTTCAATAGGAGGGTGGGTAGCGAAAAGGGAAGCTGCGTTAAAGTGTAAGCGTGGTTCAGTAAAATATAACGGCGCAACAGCATCGTTGGATGTGGTTGCTTTAATGGTGACCGTTTGCAGTTTTTTTAAAGCACTGGCCAATCCCGCAGGATCCCTGGTCATCATAGCAGCGCTTGCATCAGCCAAATACTCTCTCTGTCTGGAAATAGCCAATTGTATCAGCTTGGCGACAATCGGAGCCAGAATAGCAAAGGCAAGGCCAATTAAAATCATGATACCACCAGATCCTCCTCTGTCATTACTTCTTCTTCTGGATCCTCCAAAAGCCCAGCTGTTCCTGAAAAAGGAAGCAATAATAACGATCATGCCGGCCATCACGGCGACTATCGTAGCGTAAAGAATGTCCCTGTTTTGGATATGAGACATCTCATGGGCGACCACACCTTGCAACTCCTCACGGTTCATGAGCTGCAATAAGCCTTCGTTAACCGCCAAACTGGCATGTTCCGGATCACGTCCTGCCGCAAACGCATTCGGAGAAGGATCTGGCACTATATACACTTTTGGCATAGCCGTCCCAGAGGAAATACTCATCTCCTTGACCACATTATAAAACTGGCTGGAGGAATTCGGATCCACTTCCTTGGCACCGACCGTGGAAAGCAAGACTGAATCGCCGGAAAAATAACTTAGCAGAAATAATCCGACTGAAATGATTGCACCTATGACGATACCCAGTACTCCACCACCGGTAGTCCAGGCTTCACCAATAAAATAACAAGCCAAAATAATAATGACAGTGAAAATAAACACTAGTAAAAAAGTGTTTCTCTTATTGCTGGCTATTTGGTCATAGATCATATTGTAAGGTCCACCTTGGGAGCGTCTTTGACTTGCTGTTGATCAACTTCAAAATACTCTCTGGCTTTAAAACCGAAAATATTGGCAATAAAGCTGGAGGGAAAAGTCTGTATAGACTGGTTGAAACGCATCACGATGTCATTATAAAACTGTCTGGAAAAAGCAATCTTATTTTCCGTGGTGGTTAATTCTTCCTGTAATTTCAAAACATTTTCATTCGCTTTCAAATCAGGATAGTTTTCCATCACAGCAAAAATATTATGGACCGCTTGGGTCAGTTTGTCTTCTGCAGGTCCTGATGTTGCCGGGGTTTTTGCCTGCATAGCAGCGGTTCTTGCATTGGTGACGCTCTCCAAAACTTCTTTCTCGTATTTCATATACCCTTTGACGGTATCGATTAAGTTCGGAATAAGATCATACCTTCTTTTTAGCTCCACATTAATTTGAGCCCATGCATTTTCAATACGGTTTCGAAGTATGACAAAAGTGTTGTATTTCGACATCACCCATAACGCAATCAAAACGATAGCGCCTAAAATCCATAACATACTATTACCTCCTCATGAAAGTTTTCATCAAATATACGTTAATCCCTCGTAAACAGGGAATTTCGCGGTTAGCTGTTTCACAGCTTGCGCCACATGATTCAGGTGGGTAGCATCGTCCTTATGGCTAAGGGCATCAAAAATCAGTTCGGCAATGATTTCCATTTCTGGCTCTTTCATGCCTCTGGTCGTCAAAGCCGGGGTACCAACTCTGATACCGCTGGTTACCATGGGCTTCTCAGGATCAAACGGAATCGTATTCTTATTCACGGTGATGCCAATATTATCCAGAACGGTTTCTGCTTCTTTGCCGGTGATACGAATCGGTCGTAAGTCTACCAGCATGAGATGGTTATCCGTTCCGCCGGACACGATCCGAAGTCCTTTTCTAGCTAATGATTCACTTAATTTTTTAGCGTTGCTGATTACTTGTCGCTGATAAACCTTGAAATCATCACTTAACGCTTCCTTGAAAGCAACGGCTTTAGAAGCGATGACATGCATCAAAGGTCCTCCCTGGATGCCGGGGAACACAGCCCTGTCAAGTGCCTTCGCGTACTCTTCCTTACACAGGATCAATCCTCCGCGGGGTCCTCTGAGTGTTTTGTGTGTAGTGGTTGTGACAAAATCAGCATAGGGAACCGGGCTGGGATGAAAACCTGTCACGATCAAGCCGGCAATATGAGCCACATCTGTCATAAGATAGGCGCCTACAGACTTAGCGATCTCCTGAAATTTCGGGAAATCGATCTGTCGTGGATAAGCGCTCGCTCCCGCTATAATGATCTTCGGTTTAGCCTGTTCAGCAATTTTGGCGACCTCATTGTAATCAATTCTCTCTGTCGTAGGATCCACCCCATAAGAGACTACTTGAAAATATTTTCCGGATATGCTCAGTGGATGCCCATGGGTTAAATGACCGCCATGAGATAGATTCATGCCCATAATTAAGTCACCCGGGTTGAGCACTGTAAAATAGACAGAGGTATTGGCTTGTGCGCCGGAATGAGGCTGTACGTTGGCATGGTCTGCTTTAAAGAGTGCTTTCGCCCGTTCAATGGCTAAAGTCTCCATCACATCAACGTATTCACATCCTCCGTAATAGCGTTTACCAGGATAACCTTCCGCGTATTTATTGGTTCCGACAGAACCCAAGGCTTCCAGAACGGCCCGGCTGACGATATTTTCTGAGGCAATCAATTCCAGTTTATTCCGTTGCCGGTTGAGCTCATTTTCTATAGCCTGGGCAATCTCCGGATCTGTATTGAATAAGTTATGATTCATGTTTACTCTCTTTCTCCAATTCCTGGATTAATGACAACCGATGAGAATGTCTTCCCTCATCGAAAGGTGTATTAAGAAAAAATTCTACGATACTATAAGCCATCAAATACCCAATCATTCTTCCGCCAAGACAAAGTACATTAGCATTGTTGTGAGCTCTGCTCATTTTTGCAGACACAGGCTCATGGCAGAGAGCTGCCCGGATACCCGGTATTTTGTTAGCGGTTATGGACATCCCAATCCCGGTTCCACAGATCAGAACACCGATTGAACCGGCTTCTTTAAGTACTTTTTTGCACACAGATATAGCAATGTCGGGATAATGAGCTGATGCTTCGTTGAATACGCCGCAATCTTCTATGGAATAACCTTTTCCGGACAAAAAAGCATACAAACCCTGCTTCAATAAAAACCCACCATGATCAGAACCCAAATAGATTTTGGTCATATCCATCCCTAAAGATTATAGGTTTTTTTCTTACCCTTTTCAATAATGCCTTTCTTAGATGAATTGGCAAGTTTTCTATGATCGGTTTGTTTTATCCTGTTCAGTCAAGTACAATTGATCCATGAAAAGAAGACTTCCAGGTTTATGGGTAAGCATCGGTTTGTTAATATTTTTTTCGTTTTTACCAGTCACTCACAATCTGCAAGCCAAACCGTTTACTCATAAGGAAACTTATGGAAAATGGACAAAAAAGGTTGCCTCTGATGGCTCAGAATCTCCTCTGTATATAACTTTTGCCAAAGAATACAGCACTCCCGATGAACAAGGAGTAGTGTATGACCGTGCTTCTATCACTGTGATGGAGCCACCCAGCGACCATAACTCCTATGAAGAGTTTTCAAAGTTCATGTCACCGGAAAGCATACAGCAACCGGAGAATATCCGCCTGACCGCAAATCCGGTTGAAAGTTACACTATGTATATTGGAGGAATTAAAGCAAAAGTTCTTAGCGGAACCGGTTCTATGGTTTCTCTGAATGGATCGACTCCCAACTTTCACTTGTTAGGAAAAGGATACTACCTGACATTACGGGATCGAGTTATTGAGATTTTAGCCCAGGTACAGGCAGTTAAAGGAGATCTCAAGAAAATAGAGGCTGAGATCGATGAATTAGTGACCAGCTTTAGGTTTGGAGAAGCAGAAGATTTGATCATTGTTAGAGCAATAAAAGGAATTCCTTTTCAGCTAACCAACTCTTCTTCAACCATGCCAATAAAGCCAACCAAATTACAAATTCCCTGGGATTGGATGATATTAGTTGGGGTATCAATCGGGCTAATTATCTTAGTTTGGCTTATCCATAAAAACCAAAGAAGATCCTCTACTGGAAAATTAGGTAAGAAAAAACGTACGAAATAATATTCAGCTTGAATTTATTTCTTTGATATTTCTTTCATACCAATTAGAATTACAGGTATCCCATTCGGAGTTTCGAAAGAAGCTTTCTGAAAAAGACCATTTTCATCATATTCTTCGGGGGGTTTAATAAATTTCACTCCCAATTTCCCTAATTTTTCATAGGTTTGATTCAAGTCGCGAATGAAAAATTGAATAGAGAGAGAATCTCCTGGAGAAGCATCCTGCTTCCGACTCACTTTGGAAAAGCTGATACTAAACTGCTCTTCAGGCGGTACAACCATTGCAAATTCCTCGGATATCATTTTGACATCAAACCCAAGAATATCGGTAAAAAATCCTAATTCTGCCTTGAAATCCAAGATATAATACTGCACGGTAAACTGCCATATTTTGCCGAATTCAGCAAAAAAATGATTCGCAGGCATAGTCCACTGCTGATTCCAGGCTTCTTCTGACACAGCATGGGTCACCACAGACAACCGCTTTTTACCAAATTCCTGGCACTTTTTTACAAAAGGATCCAAACCACTCCTCCTCATTGAATGAAGCAGCTCCCTATAACAATAAAAGGAATTAAAAAAAGATATTCAAAGTAAATCGTCAAAATAAAACTTTATTTACTTTGATTTTATTTTAAAATCCAATGAATGCAAATTAAAAAATGTATAAATTTTGTTTTAAAAACTTTTTTTCACCCATTTCAAAATTTTTTCGTTATCCAACACCCCCGTCCCCTTGGGTTTACTATGCATTTTGTTCTTTCGCGATATAATGACAAAAAGTATTTTGGGAGGTCTTCAATGGAAGAGCCGACAAAAAAGAAAAAGCTGTGGTTTGATTTAACGGATAAGTCGATCAAAAAGAAAAAACCGTGGTATGAGCAATGGTGGCCTGTTACGCTGATGGTGATCATCGGACTCGTTATTGCGGGGAATGTCATCGGCGGAGGGGATAAGGAAAAAGCGGCGACGGCCATACGGGATTCAACAATTGCAAGCAGCAGCTTAGAAACAAAAGTGATGGAGATCCCCCCTTCTATTAATGCGAAAACGCTTTATCGGGAATACGAAGCGGATGCGGTAAAAGCGGATTTGAAATATAAAGATAAGGTTTATATCATCTTTGGTTTCATCGGGTCGATTAAAAAGGATATTACCAAAACCACCAATATTTTAATAGGAGAAAATGGAGATATTTGTTTGATGATCGTTCATGATACGGATTTTGCCAATCTCAAAGCAGGCGATTCCATCACGGTGAAAGGCAAGATCATCGGATTTGTGACTAAAGTGGCGATCGCCGACTGCGAGTTGATTGAACAACGTTAGTGCCTGTCACTGGCTGGCAATCCGGTATAACTACCATTTTGCCCGGTGTATGGTCGATTTGATGGTTCCTTTGGGCATATCGTATAGTACCGCTATTTCTCCATAACTGACATCATTCATCACCAATTCCAGCAGATTGCGGTACAGAGAATCGAGCTGGTTGATCTGCTGTTTGAACTGAGCAATCCTTACTTTTTCTTCCATTGCGGTTTCAATCGACTCATCGGTGACGGCATTGCCGACTTCCTCGTCAAAAAGCCGGGTTCGGAGCGTTTCAGCTTTTCTCCCCCGGCAAGATTGTTTTATTTCAATCCAGAAATCTGTCAAGTATTTTGAATCAGTTTTTTTGTAACCATCCAAGATACTTCAAACAGATTTTTAACGATAAAACTCATTGCCATCTTTTTCCATGCATGGTTGTATAATTTTTTAATAAGATCTAATAATCTTCTCTTATATTTAGGAACCTCCTTGGCTTTCCCGGATTTTTTGTTTTCAGGGAAAAATACTATAATGATCTAATGGAAAAGGATACAAATGAATTCATTGCTAGGATTTATATCGCTGGACCTTACACCAAAGATGATCCCATAAAAAATGTTGAAAACGCAATAATGATTGCAGATCAACTCGCAGACTTAGGCTTTGCTCCATATACACCTCATTTTACACATTATTGGCATACTAATTATCCGAGACCATATGATTTTTGGTCAAAACTTCACCATGAATTCTTACAGTATTGTGATGCAGTGTTGCGCATTCCTGGTGAGTCGATTGGAGCAGACGAGGAAGTTAAAAAAGCATATAATCTGAAAATTCCAGTATTTTATTCTGTTGAAGAACTGAAAAAGCACTATATTAAATCATCTTAAAAGTATAAATACAGTCAGATCTTTTATTTTGGCTATCATCCAGTTCAATTTCCATTTTCTTGGATTTTACCCTTGTATCACTGTAGTATCCAATAAACAAGTATGTTGTCCCTACATTGAAGACAGGGGATGAAATTTCCACACGAGGTAACCCGTTTTGGTAAAATCGGGAATGTCTTTCTTTTTGTAGGATTGTGCGATTAGAGACAATCAGCTTCCCACAACGAAAGAGACTGCCGCTTTTTGATCCACCCAAGTTTTGACGAGAAACATGTCGTTTATCATTCTGAAGGCTGATTTATTCAGCAATTCTCCTTTAAGAGGAGTCTAGTGTGAATTTGAAGGCAATACCCTCAAAAATGTGCCTGACCTCAAGAAGGGCAATGAGGTGACCATAGAAGGAATCAGCAGCAGCAAATTTGGGAGTGTATTCCTCAAGAAATGCCGTGTGGTTAGCCCATAACAGGAAAGTGGTAAAACTGTTTCAAGATGAAAATGATGAAGAAATCCAAAATTCCTGATTCAGAACTTTGGCTATATGAAGATAAAAAAGCTTACACCGATTTGATGAAAGGTTTAAAGGAAGCAAAAGAGAACCAAACATCTGAATTAGCTACCGACGAGTTATAATGGAAGCGAATGAAGTTAGAAATAACTCAACATTAGCTTTTCTTCTTTAGCAGTGGAGGCAAAGTAAAAGACAGAAAATCAATCAGGAAGTGGGATATCACGCAAATCCAGATACTTTGGAAATAAAAATACTCGAAACCCAGGAAGAAAGACACCATTATGACATACATATAGTAGTAAGCTCTCTTGACTGTGCCAGCCGGAGTTTGGAAATGAAACAGCAAGAAGACAAGAGAGGCTATTCCCACAGCAATCCAAGGAGACACAATTAAAGCTAATCGACCGGTCAAGAAGAGGCGAAATAGAAACTCTTCCGTTAAACCGATCAGTAAACATTGAATTAACGTTAAAAGATAGCCCGATAAAGGTTTGGGCTTGTTCGTATTGCCCCCAAGCTGGGAGGAAAAGATTCCGATTAGGATTGCAATAAAAATAAGGAGAAGCCATACCCAAAAATTCCGAGTACCAAAAAAGAGATACATAGATGCTAAGGAAGTTTTTTCAATCCTCAATCTCCAGAAGAATGGAATAAAAACATGATAAAAGAGATAACTAAACAGGAATAGGACTGGAACCTTCATAAATTCTTTAGGTCCCATGACTTCCTTTTTTTCGCCTGTCGCTATTCTGTAGCCTATTGCCATGGTTATCAGCCATAAGATCAAACAAGCTGCAACAATGACAACGGATACTAAGACAAAAATAAAGGGAGGCTGTAAAATCGATTGGACCATTTTGAGAAATTTCCTTTCAACACAAAATAGGAAACTTTACTATTATAGCGGTACTGTCTTCTGGATATTCAAAAAATGGTCGCTATTTTCGTAGATTTTTTAAATGTGCATAAATAACGATTCTTGGTTTATACT
>JAQVYZ010000035.1 GCA_028708485.1 Caldisericia bacterium
GATGTACCGGTTGTATTGGACCAACCTTTACCTGCTGAATATGCTTTCCCTCTTTGTATTGATCAATATCAAGATAAGATTTACGCTATCACTAACCAGGATATTGTGATCTATAACGAGAATTTTGAGATGATCCAAAAAACACCTATACCAGAGTCCTTTTGGTTGGGAGGGGATATTAAAACTAAACAGACGGTATTAATCATGGTAAATCGAGCTTTATTGAGAGTGAATGAAAAATATTTGATCCTGACAGATACATTGACTACCGTTTATATTTATAACCGCGAAACTCTTGAATTAATCGCTAAAATACAAAATGAAGAATATGGCTTAACTATATCCAATGAGAAATTATTCCAAAATATTTTAGAAATGGAGATCAGTGAGGACGGATTGCTATATCTTTGCGACCTCTATGGAATCATAGTGTATGATCTCAAACATCAGATCTTGATCACTACTCTTAACATTCGTTTTGGTGCTGATATTGTACTGACTTCGGATAAAATCTATGTTTCCAGCATATCCGATATTGACATTTATACCTTACAGGGAGGACATACAAAAACTATTGAGACAGAGGACTATTATATCTTTTCCTATTCGATGGTTTTATACGATAACGAGACGCTTCTTGTTTCAGATCCTTTAGATAAAGCTCTTAGATTAATCAAAGAAGACGGAACTATCGAAAAGAAGGTTTCCCTCTCTTCAAAGTATGGATACCTTTTGGAAAAGATGATTAAAAAGGGCGATAAGTTTTTTATTCTGTCTTTGGTGATTTCCAAGAAAATTCCCTATCTTCAAGCAAAACTTATTGAAATTGATAATAAATGCAAACTAACGAAGGAAACACATAAGAACTTAACCAAAGATATGAAGAACCTGAAAATGTATCTTCCCAATCCGTCTGACGTTTTTTTAACGGAAGATAACACCCGTTATGTAAATTTATTAAATCCATTAAACTCTGTCAATTTCGTTAAAATTTCTCCCGATGCAGACGAAATTGAAGAAATTCCGATTAAAATTGAGTATGAATCCTCTTCATATTTTGACACTATCCTGGATTTGTATTTTAATTCGGATGAACAGGTTGGTCTTTTGATTATCAATTTGATGTCACAAGAATGCACCGTTTTTATTTATAATTTTCAAGATGAAGAGAGTTCTTCATTTATGTTAAAAACAAAAAAAGAATATTCTCTGATCACTTCCTTTGCTTTTGATGATTCGAGAGTGATAGGTTATGACGTGTTTTTCTGTGAGTTTGTGGTATTTGATAGAGAAACTGGTGAAGAAACCAAGAGATTTTCAGTTATACCTGATTTAAATCCTTATTCAGTGTCAGACTTACGTTTACGGAAAGATACAATTTATTTCATGGATAAAGCCTCTCCTTCCATCCATTCATTCCAAATAGATAACAAATCAGAATCCATATTTGATGCCACCTATTTTCTTCCAAATTTTGGAACTGGCGTGTCTTCCTATGATGTTGACGCTGATGGAAATGTGTTTATTCTTGACCATATTTCCGGCACTGTCACGTCTATCCGAGAAGAACAAATGAATCAATGGGGTACCAGTAAAAGAATCATGGATGCAAATAACCTGACAACCCATTTTCAGGAATACTATCATCCCTCTCTTATCGGGGTCAACTCGTCACGCGTTATGGTGTATGATTTTGGGAACCAGAGATTGGTGGAATTACCTAAGAATACAATCAAAGAAGCGACTTCAAAGCCTACTAATGTTCATGTTTTTCCTGAAATGATTCAAAGGGAATTTTTCAGAGACAAAGAAATCAAAGTTTCGCTATCATTACAGATTTTTTACCAAAAAGGAGATATAACTGTTTCAGGTTTACCTGAGTACATGAGATTTGAAAAGTTCTCTTCCTCCAAATCAAGTCAGGTATTGCAATTGATAATCGACCCATCCAACATCACTGAAGAAAAAGTAGAAACCTTTACAGTAACCTGCAATGAGATATCGCAGATAATCCAGGTTACACTAAAACCTCTTCAGTCGTATTTAACAGGAAAACATGATTCCCCCTATGTGCATTTTCCAAACGGGTATTTTTTATCTAAGTCGCCAATAACCGTACAAAACGGAATTGTTATAGCCGGTGAAGATTTTCTGCGGTTTTATGGGATTGATGTGTTTGTTGCCGGTAAGGAGATTCAAATTACTCATGCGGGAATTACGTTAATCTTCTATGCTGAGACCAATGAAGGATTTCTATATTTAAATAAAACTAAAGTGCCTTTCAAAATGGATGTTCCACTTAAAAAAGACCAGCATCAGTGGTTGATTCCTTTAAACAGTATCTTAGATTTGTTTAGTAAACCGGTTACAGTCAATCAAAATGCAGTGAATTTTATTTATTAACCGCACTATATTTTTTTCGGATTTTTATAGGTAGTCAAATAACTATCTTTTCTATATGGTTTTGATTAGTATTTTGTGTCATGAATCGGTGTGTTGATGGTTTTGTTAAGTTTCGATATTGTTTGCTTTTAAAAATGAAATAAAATTCCCCTTTTTCTTTTTTGTAAAAATACTACAATACGCTCATAGTTCTATGAAAGATATCTCTTTCGAAAAAAAATGTTTCAAAGAATATATTGTTAATCACGCTTTTCGTGTACTTGTTTATAAGGGAAGGTTTGGATTTTAATATAAAATTGAAAGGAGAAAGGGATGTCAGAATTACAAGGGTATCAATTACCAGATGATTTGTATTATCACAAAGAGCACATGTGGGTAAAAGTCGAAGGTAACAAAGCCACAGTAGGGGTAACAGATTTTTTTGTAAAACTCTCCGGAGAGATCTCCTATATTGAATTGCCCAGTACCGGTGATGACCTATCGAAGGATGATGTGGTTGGCACTGTAGAAACCGGAAAGTGGATCGGGAAAATTTACGCTCCTCTTACCGGCACGGTTGAATCAATCAATGAAGAAATTGATGATCAACCATCTTTACCAAACACAGATCCATATGAAAGCGGTTGGCTGTTTAAAATGACAGTGAGTGATCCTTCAGAAATTTCTTCACTATTTCACGGAGCTTCCGCTGTAGAATGGCAGACAGAACAGATCGCAAAACATATTAAATAGGAGCCCACTATGTATCTATTCCAGTTTGATCGTTTACCCGGATTATTGTCTATGGCGATCTTTCATGCTTTAGCCAGAGAGGGAGTCGACGCTCTTGTGATTGTTTCACCGGAAAAACCTTTAATCAGTATCGGTTATTTTCAAGATGCGACGCAAGAGTTGAATTTACCTTACATGGAAGAGAACAAATTACCTCTGTTTAGAAGAGAAGTCGGTGGTGGAACTTGCTACCTTGACGAGAACCAGATTTTTTATCATGTAATTTACGGATCAGAGAACAAAAAATTTCCTCAAAATATAAAAGATGCTTATCAAGTCCTTTCTGAGCCAGCTATCCGCACCCATCAACGTTTTGGGATTCCGGTCTCCTTCCGTGAAGTGAATGATCTCATCACGAAGGATGGAAGAAAGATTGGCGGAGAAGGGGGTGCGAATATTGGCAATTCCCTTGTTTTTGTCGGATCGATGATGATGGATTTTGATTATCACACTATGTCTCAAGTTGCAAAAATCCCGGATGAAAAATGGCGGGATAAAGTATATAAAACGATTGAAGGGAATGTTTCTACCATGAAGAGGGAATTAGGAGAGATGCCGGATCGTTACGAAGTTCAATCCGTGTTGGTAGATGAATTTAAGAAGTTATTAGGACCTTTGGAAGTAGTAGACATAGACCATGAATTCATGTCAAAGATTCAAAGATTAGAATCCGAAATGCTGCAGCCCGAATTCTTATTTGGCAAGCAAAAATCACCCATTGACTCCTTTCGCATTAAGTCCGATATGCAGATGATATTCGGCACCCATAAATCGAAGGGTGGATTAATCAGAACCGTTCAGGAAGTTTCCGGTCCTAAAATCGGGGGCACATTAGAAGATATTGGTATCAGTGGTGACTTTACACTGGTGCCGAAAGAAAGCATTTCATCAAAATTGGAGAAACCATTACAGGGAAAAATACGTACAGTTAAAGACCTGGAACCGATTGTGGAAGAGTTCTTTGATGATAACGCCATTGAAATGCCGGGAGTCACACCGGAAGATATGTTGAGCGCTATCAACATCACCGAATCACAGGATTAAAGGAGAGAACATGAAAGAGATTACCATTTCTACCATCATAAATACAGTTGAAAAACTTTGTATCGATGCGAATTACTATATCGGCAAAGATGTAACAGACTGCATGAAAGCAAACCTGGAGAAAGAAGAATCTCCTGTGGGAAAAGAGATCTTATCCCAAATATTAGAAAATAATTCGCTGGCAGCAGAAAAACAGATTCCGATGTGTCAGGATACAGGTGTAGCCGTTATCTTCCTGGAAGTCGGTCAGGAGGTGCATATTGTCGGAGGAAGTCTTCAGGAAGCGATTCATGAAGGGGTCCGGCGAGGCTATGAGAAGGGATATTTACGCAAATCTATGGTGTATGACCCAATTATGGAAAGAAAAAATACCAAGGATAACACGCCAGCTATTATTTACACGGATATCGTACCGGGAGATACGATGAAGATTACCATTGCTCCAAAAGGGGCCGGATCGGAAAATATGAGCGAGCTTAGAATGATGACTCCCTCGGACGGTATGGAAGGGGTGATTCAGTTTGTGGTGGATAAAGTGAAAAGAGCAAGTGGAAACCCATGTCCACCGGTTGTAGTCGGAGTAGGTCTCGGAGGTAATTTTGAGCAGAGCGCGTTATTGGCAAAGAAAGCATTACTCCGACCACTCGGTTCAAGGCACACCGAACAAAAGTTTGCCGATTTAGAGAGAACTTTGCTAGAAAAAATTAACAAGCTTGGAATTGGACCAATGGGTTTAGGCGGGAGAATCACTGCATTGGATGTACACATTGAAACAATGGCGTGTCATATTGCCAGTATGCCTGTTGCAATCAATATTCAGTGCCATGCTTCACGACATAAAACAGTTATTTTGTAATAGGAGGGAAAGATGTCAAAGGAAATCTATTTAAAAACACCTTTGAAAACAGATGAGTTGGTTTCTTTGAATATAGGCGATAAAGTTTTTATTACAGGAATCCTTTATACCGCAAGAGATGCTGTTCATAAAAAACTATTCGCTTTATTGGAAAAGAAAGAGCCTCTCCCTTTTTCATTAGTAGGACAGGTTATTTATTATGTTGGGCCCTCTCCGGCGAAACCAGGGGATCCTATCGGATCAGCGGGACCAACTACAAGCTACCGTATGGACAAATACGCTCCCGCTTTATTGGATCTTGGTTTAAAAGCGATGATCGGCAAAGGGGTCCGATCCAAAGAAGTGAAAGAGGCTGTGGTTCGAAATAAAGCCGTCTATTTTATTGCCGTTGGCGGTGCAGGGGCTTTGTTAGCCCAAACGATCAAAGCCTCCAAAGTGATTGCGTACGATGAACTTGGCGCAGAAGCATTACGAGAGATTACCGTAGAGAATTTTCCCTGTTTTGTAGGGTTGGATACCAAAGGAAATGATTTGTATGAACAGGGTGTTGCTACTTACCAAATCCACGAGGAGACAATATGAGAATCGGGGTATATGTCTGTCATTGCGGAGGAAACATTGCTGATGTAGTGGACGTAAAGAAAATTTGCGAAACCGTACAACAACAAGACGATATTATTTTTACCAAAGATTTGGAACATACCTGTTCTGAAGAAGGGCAACAGACCATCGTCAAAGATATCAGGGAAAATAACCTTGACCGGGTGGTGATTGCCGCCTGTTCGCCATTATTTCATGAAAAGACCTTCATGAAGCTGCTTGAAAAAGCAGGATTAAACCCTTATATGTTTGAGATGGCCAATATCCGCGAGCAATGTTCCTGGTGTCATCCAAGTAAAGGAAATGCCACCCGTAAAGCAGAAGACCTTGTGAATATGGCTGTTAAAAAAAGTAAATTTGATACCCCTCTTCAGAAAACCTCGATGACGATCGGGAAACGGGTACTGGTGGTAGGCGGGGGGATAGCTGGAATTCAAGCCTCTCTCGATCTGGGCGATTCCGGATTTGAAGTGTTTATGGTCGAAAAAGAGCCTGCTATTGGTGGAAAGATGGCTAAATTATCCAAAACTTTTCCAACAGAAGACTGTGCTACTTGCATCATTGGACCAAAATTAACTGATGTCGCCACGCATCCTAATATACATCTCTTTACGTATACTGAAATTAAGGATATCCAGGGATTTCTTGGCAATTTTACCGTCACCCTCCGAAAAAAAGCCCGGCACGTCATACTGGAAAAATGCGTATCGTGTGGAATTTGTGCTGAAAAGTGCCCTACCAAGGTTCCCGATGAATTCAATGAAGGTTTATCGGAGCGAAAAGCAATCTATATTCACAGCCCAATCGCTGTTCCGAGAAAATACATTATCGATGAAAAGAATTGCCGTCAATTAAATGGTCAACGATGCGGTATTTGCGAAAAAGTTTGTATCCAGGGAGCGATCGATTATTTACAAAAAGATGAGGAAGAAGTTCTGCAGATTGATACGATTATTATGGCTACCGGTTACGACACCTTTCAACCAGAATTAAAAGCCGTGTATGGGTATGGTAAATTTGAAAATGTCATTACGGCGCTTCAGTTAGAAAGAATCATTGCGACAGGATCCTCGGGTCCGCCTCTCAGACCTTTAGGCAACCGAATCGCTTTTATTCAATGCGTCGGATCAAGAGATGAACAGGCAGAACATGAACATTGTTCACGAATCTGCTGCATGTATGCCACAAAATTGGCTCAATTAGTCAAACGGATCAATCCAAACCGCGAAGTGTACATTTTTTATACTGATTTACGCGCTTACGGGAAAGGATTTGAAGAATATTATAAACGGGCACAGAATGCCGGAGTAAAGTTTATCCGAGGCAGAACCGCTGAGATTTTGGAAGATCCAAAGACAAAGAAATTGCTTATGCGCGTTGAAGATACACTAAGCCGTCAGATGATCGAGGGAGAATTTGATGTGGTCGTTTTATCCAACGGATTAATGCCCGCAAAAGGCACGGATCCCGTTGCTAATTTATTGAAACTGGTGAAGAGTCCGGATGGTTTTCTGCAGGAAGCTCACCCGAAATTCAGACCGGTTGACACCTTGGTGGACGGTGTATTTATCGCGGGATGCGCTCAGGGACCGAAAGATATTCCTGACACAGTTTCCCAGGCAAGTGCTGCTGCTGCAAGAGCTATTCGCCTGATGAATAAAGGCCAGTATGATATCGAACCGATCACCGCTTTTATTGATCCTGATTTGTGTGACGGTTGTGAAAAATGTATCCCTGCCTGCCCGGTAAAAGCGATTCAAATGATTGACGGAAAAGCGTTTGTCCAGGGAGCTCTTTGCAAGGGATGTGGGTTATGCTGTGCTTATTGTCCGAAAGAAGCGATCGACTTGGCTTATTACACCAAAAACCAGATCATGGGAGAGATTGAGCTAGCCTTGTCTTCAAAGAAACCGGATGAAACGAGAATCTTAATATTTGCTGATAATACCTGTGCCTATCGATTAGCTGATAATGTTGGCACGGCAAGATTATCCTATCCTCATGAAACGAGGGTTATACGGCTTCCTTCCTGCAGCCGAATCACTCCCAGTATGATGCTTTATGCTTTTGCAAAAGGAGCAGACGGTTTGTTTTTTGGCGAGTGTGATCACAAGGCTTCTCCTTATGCCGGAGCCTCAGAAGCGATTCAAAGAAACATCAGGATTGCTCATAGCATTATGGAACAAATCGGAGTAGATGGGAATAGGATTTACTTTGCAGAGTTGTTAGCCTCTTTGCTGACAGATTACTACAAAGCCATCACCAATCTAATCAAAATCGCCAAGAAAGAAGCGAGACCGTTCACAGATGAAATAAGACAGCAGCTTCTTTCAGCTTCCAAGCAAGTCCTTTCGGAAGAGAAGGAGGTCAACAGATGATCAAAAAGATTCTCATCAATGATGCCAGTGAAGCTTTCTGCAAAAAAGTGAATGAATT
>JAQVYZ010000036.1 GCA_028708485.1 Caldisericia bacterium
GGTGGCCATTCTGATTTGGTTAATGATTTACCCGATGATGCTGCAGATTGATTTCGGTTCTATCATGAAAGTGGGTAAAAATCCGAAAGGGTTGATGATTACGCTCCTGGTCAACTGGGTGATTAAACCTTTCACGATGTTTGGTCTCTCCTGGCTTTTCTTTAAAATCATTTTTCACATTTTCCTGCCGCCGGAACTCGCTTCCCAGTATTTAGCCGGAGCGGTTCTGTTAGGAGCAGCTCCCTGCACGGCAATGGTTTTTGTCTGGAGCTACTTATCGGGAGGGAACGCAGCTCATACACTGGTGCAAGTTGCTATCAATGACCTGGTAATCTTGGTTCTATACGCACCGCTTGTATTATTTTTATTAGGAGTATCCAAGATTCAAGTACCATATGCTACTGTTTTTGCTTCTGTCATTCTCTTCGTTGTGATCCCATTACTGTTTGGATACATTACCCGAGTTAGTATGATTAAAAGAAAAGGGATTCAATGGTACGAAAATGCCTTTCTCCCCAAATTCAAACCCATCACGGTGATCGCTTTATTGGCTACGTTGGTTTTGATTTTTTCGTTTCAGGGTAACACCATTATCAAAGATTGGTTTGATATTATTCTCATCGCCATTCCGTTAATATTACAGACTTACCTGATTTTCTGGATCGGTTATGGTTTGTGTATCCTATATAAGGTTCCCTATACGATCTCCTCTCCGGCTGCTATGGTAGGCGCTTCCAACTTCTTTGAACTCGCTGTAGCAGTAGCTATATCGCTCTGGGGTCTTAAATCCGGAGCAGCTTTAGCAACGACCGTAGGCGTTTTAACAGAAGTGCCGGTGATGTTGCATTTGGTGACGATTTGTAAAAAAACGAAACATTGGTTTCCAAGCAATTGGGAAAGGAACAAATAATGAATAAATTACTTACCATACTCTTGCTGACCTTTTTACTCACCTCTTGCAACCATGCTTCAAATTCCAATCGAACAAAAGCTACTCCCGGCGAGGAAAAAGGGTATGAAATGTTTTTGTTTAAAAACGAGGAAGGCTATGTAGAATTTTATGAAGCGATCAAATCAGGACATATGGTGATTGCTAAGTTTGGATTGGACATTTGCACCGGCTGTATCGAAGCGAATCAAATTCTGATGTCTCTGATGCCCACCTACGACAAAGCCATTTATTTCTCTAAAGTTGACCTGATGGAAGACAGGGAAGCAGAAAAAAACTATAACATTAAGATGATGCCGACAATTATATTTTTTGGCAAGGACGGTAAAGAATTCTATCGTTTAGAGGGTACCGTAACTAAGGAATTAATTGTGGACAAAATTGAGAGTATCTGCTGGAGTTATTAAATTCTCATAGGAGATATACAATGAATAGGATAAGAAGTTTGGTTGTTGCTTTATTCCTTATTGTCATTGTTTCTTTAGCTACTGCCATCCACACTTTGGCTATCGAGTGGAGTAGTTACCAAAAGGATGAATCCAGAAATGGATTTTCGATAGAATCAATCAGCCTCCCACTGAAATTAGCGAATGAAATCAATATTGGGGAAGAATTATCAGGTGGTATTCTCATCAATGGGAATGATTTCTTCTTTACAACAAAAAGTGGCATAGTAGGAGCAGGCAATGCTTTTTCCGGAACGATCAAATGGAAAAGAACGCTTAACGATAGTATTAACAGCTGTGCTGTTCTTTCACCGGAAGATATTTTTATTGTCACCATGACCGGAGATCTCTATTGTATCTCTCAAAAAATCGGTACGATTTTATGGAAAACAAAATTGGGAAAGCCTGTCAGTTCTCCGTTATTATTAGCCAGTCAATCGATTTATGCAGCGACGGATGAAGGTGATATCGTGTGTGTAAATCGAAGGGACGGAGCTTTGCTTTGGTCAACAGACCTTGATGAAGAAATCACTTCAGGAATATGTTACAAGAATTTTAATATTTACACGGTTACCGGTAAAGGCCAGGTGGTTTGCATCAGCGGGCAATCCGGCATGATCCTATGGAATTATTTCTTTAAAATTTCCAGTCATTGTCCGCCCGTTGCCAGCACAGAATCAATCTATTGCGGTGATGACAACGGCAATCTTTACTGTCTCGATCATTATTCTGATAAGTTGTACTGGGTTAATAAACAATCAGCTGGTTTTAATGCTTCCATGGCTTTTGCTTTTTATGATAAGAGAATCCTTGTGGCAAGCTTAAAAGATAAATATATCGGAATTATCACCGGAAACGGCAATGAGATTTGGTCTTACCCTTCTGATGATACATCTGTATCACCTATTTCCGCCGGCCGACAGGTATTTTTACAAGGATCGAACCAAAGATTAGTTGCTTTAGATTCTTTTGATGGCAGAGAACTTTTCAGCTATTCTTTGAACACAAAGATATCAACAGGATTATCCATAGGGAATGGAAAAATCTTTTTCGGCACAGAAACAGGTAAAATAATGATATTTACATCGGGTACGAGTGATTTTCAAATTGAATTGACTCCGTCCATCAGAACCCTCTCTCCGGGTGAAAAAACTCAGTTTGTAATCGATATCAAAACTTCAGATTATTTTTCAGGTTCTATCAACTTTTCTGTGTCCGGTTTTCCCTGTAGCTGTAAAGGAGTGAACCGATTTTTTGATGAACAGGTCGTTTCTGGTTCAGATAAAGTCAGTTTAATGATTGAAACCACCGTAGAGGCAACTGAAGGCAGGTATAATTTTACCGTATCAGGCAGATCTGAAAATGCTTCCATACGGGTAGCCTATGGAATATTGGAAATTACCAACAAGAAGCTGAATACAACCCTTCAAATAAAAAATCAAAAAGACCAAATTAAGACGGGAGAGGATTTCGTTGTTGATATCCTGTTATCCGACGCAAAAAATATCCGGTCTGTCAGTTTTATACTGAATTATCCGGCAGACTCCCTGCGGATCGAGAGTGTATCAATGGGTGATTTTTACAAAACAGACCAAACCAATGTATTGTTTGATAAAGTGACAGACAATGATAATGGACGCTTAACCGTTGGGTTTAGCCAAAATAATACAAGTGGATCCGGATCGGGTTTGATTGCCAGCATCCTCTTTAAAGCATTAAAACCAGGTAGCCACCAACTCAACTTTACCCAGGTTTCAGCAAGAGATCCCTTTCAATATGAATTGCTTGTCTTGCATAAGGAATTAGAGTTAACCATTCTTCCGGGAATACAAAAGAAAATCGTGATGACGATCAACCAAAAAACAATCCTAATCAATGGTCAGGCACACCCTCTTGAATCTCCCCCTGTGATAGAGAAAGGCAGAGCACTGTCTCCTTTGCGTATTATTGCAGAAAATCTTGAATCAACCGTATTGTGGGAGGCAAAGGAACAGAAAATTACTTTGATTCATTTCAATAAACGGATTGAACTATGGATCAACAGAGCAACCTGCCTGGTGAATGGGATCGAAAAAACGATGCCCTCCCATGTTCCCCCAAGAATCTTGTTTAATCGGACTTATGTCCCGCTTAGATTTATTGCTGACGAATTGGATGCCGGCGTCGTATGGGACGGAAAAGCCCAAACCATTACGATTCTATATCCCAAGTAAAGAGTTCTTAACAACATCCTCCACTGCACATTCAGTTCTCCTTTTACACGAGCCCTCTGGCTTTCAGAATAAGGTAAATGCCACCGAGAAAAACCAGTAAACCACAAACAAAACGTAGAACTTTGGATCCTTTTGAATTTTCACTCCATTTTAGATAGCGTTGAACAGGTTCCGTGAAAGTTCCCGCCAATACGATCACCAATACATGCCCAACGGAAAAGGCGAGTAAAATCAGAATCGAGAACCAGATTCTGGTTTTGGCGATCGTGAACACAGCGCCTAATATGGGTGCCATAAAAGCAAATGTACAGGGACCGAGACCAACACCAAATATAAAACCCAGTATGAAAGATCCTAACCATCCCTTATTTTTTGTTTGTCCAAACGAGAGTTTGTTCCAATTTAATGGAATGATTCCCATTAAATTCAATCCGACAAGGAAAAAGATAAGTGCTACGAAGTAATTTCCCCAAACACCCAAATCACCCATCAACCTGCCTAAAGAGGCAGTGACAATACCAATTATCGCTACGGATAAAAACATCCCCAAGGAAAATATCAGGGAAATTTGGAAAGCTTTTTTCAGTGTTAAATCAGATTGACCACCGATGTACCCGATGATCAATGGGATGCTGGCTAAATGGCACGGACTGATTAAAACGCTGATGATGCCCCATAAAAACGAAGCTCCCAGGCTTATGTAGGTAGATCCTTCAATCGCTTTGGATAGTATTGCAAAAAATTGCATTTAAACCTCCCCAAAAATAGTTATTTAGTTATGTTGATTCCATATTTTTCAAAAGTAGCGAGGATGTCTTCTTTCGAAATGAAACCGGTATGCCTTTCCAGTTCCTTCCCTGTTGCATCAAAGAAAACCTGAGTAGGAATCATCTGGATTCCGAATTCCTTTGTTTTTCCCTGTTCTTTTCCTACATGAACAAATATGATTTTGACATCTTGTGGATATTTCGATTCCAATTCTTCCAGAATTGGTACCATCATCTTACACGGTACGCAGCTTTCCATACCAAAATCCACCATAACAGGCTTTCCATAGGAAGCAATCTCTTCTGCAAAAGTACCTGTTGAGGGATTTTGAATGTTCGAATCGGTTTCTGTCTCAACCACTTCAGATTCAGTAGATGTATCAGGCGTTTCAGTAGGTGTGGTAATGGGATTATTAGTACCTGAGTTCTCCCCTTTTGTGGACGAACAGGAAATATGCTGCGTCATAAGAGCTAGTGCGAAAACAACCATAAACATAGCTAAAAACGTTTTTTTCATGAAATCTCCTTTGAAAAATAGATTAATTCTCTTGTTCTTCTTGGATCAGTCTTTTTAATTCTTGTAATGAAGGCACTTTTCCATAAAGTTTTACGTTATCATTGATTACTAAACCAGGAGTACCCAGGATTTTATACGACATTATTTCCTTTAGATCTTCAATTTTTTGCAGATCTGCTGCTATATTCAACTCAGCTAATGCTTGCATGGTCAGAGCAAACAGTTTTTTACAATTCGGACAACCGGTACCTAATACACGTATTTTCATTAACATCTCTCCTTTTTTATATTTCTACTTTTCATCCACACATCCGCATCCTTGATAGTTTCCGGATTGCTTCAGTTCTTTAAAGTTTGCCTCTGCACGAATACGATCGAAAACTTGTAGCACTTCTTTCTTAGTTTTAATAATCAAATCTTCGCTGATTGGTTCATGATTTATATCTGATTCACAATGCTCATCCCCTAGCACTTCGGAGAGATCGACGCAAGCATTTACCTTCCCGCTCAGTTTTTCCGTTATTCTGTAAGCGCACTTTTTTTTACAGCCATCGATGGTTATCGTTGGAAAATCTTTCGCAAAGGTTCTTTCCTCAGAACCCCCTGCGATAAACAAGGGCAGGCAAACCGTCACTACATCATGTGGTCTCCAGGTGTCAAGCATCTTTCTTGTAATCATCCTGGCAATAGAACCACCGGTACACTTTTCACCACTGCATGATATCACACCAATTTTGGGTCTTTCTTCCATTTATTTCTCCCCCCTTTCCTGTATGATTTCCTGAACATCGGCTTGTATTGTTTTTGCAATATCATCAACTACTTTTTTTCCAGTCTCAGTCAATTCAGATCCTGTTCCCGGATCCTCTCCCCGGTATTTTCTGACAAAATGAGAGGTTAAATACTTTTTCTCTACAACCATGCCTGCTTCTACAGAACTTTTCTCTGCACAACACTTCGGACAACCGTCTATACATATAACTGACCTACCAGCCACTTGTTCCTTAACTTCGTCTAAAAGCAGAGAAGCCAAGCAAATGATATCCGTGTGTTGCGGTTCTAGATCAAGTACAACCTTATGAGCAGCTTCCCTACTCAATAGTCCATATACCTTTCCAATCCCGCTGCAAGGCAAAATATAGATTTTCTTGTCACTCATGTTGCATTACCTTCTTTTGTAAAAATTGATAATATTCTTCTGAATTTATCAAGAGCATCCTGTCTTCTTCAAAATCTGTTAACTGTATCTCCGCGATCCAACCTTTTTCGTAAGGATTCTCGTTGATCCATTCCGGATGATCCACTAAATCACCATTATAACGGACTACTGTCCCTGAAACAGGTGATATGACTTCAAAAACTGCTTTGGCAGATTCTATGGAACCTACCTCATCAAATTGAGATATTTTTTTACCTATTTCTGGCGTATTAAAGAAAAGAATATCAGAAAGACTCTGCTGAACATAGTCAGTTACCCCTATCCTGGCAATATTTTTATTAATAAAACACCAGGTATCATTTTCAGTAAAATAAATCTCCTGTTGCTCCGGAATTCGAAATTGGTACTTATCTTGCTTAAGTATTTGATAGGTAAGAGGCATGGATGCCCAATCAGTCTCAAATTCTCCTTTTTTAAGGTTTTCTGTTTTTTCCAGAAACGGCAAAAGGCTTTCTACAATGGAAAAATCGGCTTCTTCTGGTTGAATCGATATGGGATGCTGCAATTTATTCTCTTTCAATAATTCTGAGATAAGGAATCTTTTGGTAATGACCAATTGATTGGTAGCAATTTTGGTGGCGCATTTCGCTGGGCACCCATCAATTACTACCACTTCTTCATAATCTTCCTTGTGATAACGGTTTGGGTATTGGCTGCAAAGAACCGGGCAGATAATTTCGCTTGATTCGAGCTGAGATAGCTTTAAGGCTAGATTTCTTGCAATCTTTCCAACAGGTTTATCTGATCCATTACAACTAAGAATTGCTTTTTTCATTCTAATTCCTTGCGTATTTCCTTAATTTTTTCTATCACTTCAGGTTTTTCAGGAAAGGATAACGCATCTACATTGCATGTTTTAGAACAAGCTCTACAAAAAACAACGCAATGATGATGATTTTTTACGATGAGTTTTATTTCGTCGGTTTTAGCAAACACATCGTGAGGACAAAAATCATAGCATTCCATGCAGAAATTACATTTTCCATAATCGATCGACGGGTACCAGTCAATTTTATCCCTGGGAACTCCCATAAAAGTTTCCATTTATTTTTCCCCTTTGTCTATAGATTCAACAACATGAGCTACTTTATCGAAAGCTTCATTGGTAGTCATATCACGGACATCTAAGGCAATTAAATCTGTGTCGACTGATAAACCGGCTTTGCTAAAAGCATCTCTGAACAGTTTCTTTTGCATACTGGGTGCACAAGCCCCTATAATAACTTTGCGTTTTGCCTGTAAAAAATCATGTAAAAATCTGTCTCCATCCTCTTCACAAAGTTGCGGATGGATAAAAGCATATTCAACGGGTAATTCAACGCGAATCCTGTTAACAAAATCCCACATATCCATCTTCGAAAACCCAGGGCATTTCCCTGTACAAACACACATGATGAACCCGTATTTTGATTCCATTCCGCCTCCTTGTCAAATCAACCTTCTGAATATATAATAATATTATTATATAATAAGTTTAGAATAAGTTCAAAAACTTTTTTGAGGTGAGAGTGATGAGAAGTTATTGCCAATTTTTTACACTATTGGTAGTTTCTGCCATTTTCATGAATCAGTGGAATCCGATTTCATCCTTATTCGTCCCAGTAAGGGCTTCTTCAGAACCTTCATCATTATCCTCATTGGGAGCCGGGTATGCAAAAGGAACGGCAGCGAGACCTTCTTATCTTCATGCGGACGAATACCGTATCGTTGTGACTGACCCTGTTTTGAACCAGATACACCAATACTCCAGTAAAATGCTTTCACAGAACTCATTCGGCTCATTTGGCCAGAATGCAGGTGAATTTGATCATATTGGCGGGTTGTTTCTATACCCAAACAGAATGTACGTCTGTGATACGGGGAATGCCAACATTCAAG
>JAQVYZ010000037.1 GCA_028708485.1 Caldisericia bacterium
ATCTTTTGCATTGGCATCTCTATTTTTCCCCCTACGCTAAGTTTCCGGGTATTATTCCCTCTTGATTATACCTTCCTTTCCTCTCTTTTAAAATAATGGGACAGGGGACAGTCCCCTGTCCCATTATTTTTTGTCAGGTTTATGTAACGAATTCCTGATAAATAGGTATAATTTCTTTAAATAAGAAACTTATGTTGATCAGACTGGAAGGATTGATCATGAAAGTGGCTTTGGTTGTTTTGTTAGCAATAATATCGGTATCACCCAGCTCAAATCATTTGGATGTTAGGGGAGCAAAAACCAATTCATTTAGTTTTGAATCTGGTCTGCAATTTCTACCAAGATGTAAACTCGGGGATGAAAAACCAAAATTTATCCCTACCGAGTGGAACAACAAGCTAATATGGTTATGGTGGAAAGGTACTGATAAATAACCCCATCATTGATGGATGTGCAACAGCATACTGTCTCTTATCAGAATAGTCCTTTCGCAAATATGCATCTGATCTCTCAGGAAATGACGCAGAAATGCATGATTTCCTTCCATCAGACAACACATAATTCTCTCTTTTAAAATAATGGGACAGGGGACTGTCCCCTGTCCCATTATTTATTACAAAGGCAGTAAAGATACAAAGGGAAGAGTACAATACTAATCCAGAGATGAATGATAAATTGAAGGGGGAAAATGGACGATAACCAGAATAAAAAAAAGATAAAGATTGTTAGCAAAGGTCCTTATAAAGTGACTGGCGATATTCCCTTGTACGAAAAAACCATTACCAGAAAAGGAAATACCTACGAATTAACGGAAATTCGGACGATTCCTCATGCATCAGAGTATTCTTTGTGCCGGTGCGGGGAATCGAAAAAAGCTCCTTTCTGTGACGGAACTCATATTAAAGCCGGATTCGTCGGCGCAGAAACAGCTTCAAAGGAACCCTATCTTTACAGGGCAAAACTAACCAAAGGCAAAATGGTAAACCTACTGGATGACAATCGATGTGCGTTTGCCAGATTCTGTCATCAAAAGCACGGAACTGTCTGGGAGCTTGTTGAAGAAGGTGACCAAGCTGAACTTTGTCAGGAGGCGATTCAAGGATCGAACGAGTGCCCAACCGGCAGGTTAACGATCGTAAAGAAATCCGGCGAAAAGATAGAGTCGGATTATGACCCATCGATTGAAATAGTACAGGACCCCGAAATGAGGGTGAGTGCAGGTATTTTTGTAAAAGGACCTGTCCTTCTCGAAGGAGCAAATGGTCAGAACTATGAAATAACCACCAGAAAAGCTTTATGCCGTTGCGGGAAGTCCAAGAATACACCTTTCTGTGATGCAAACCATGTACGGATCAAATTTAGTGATAAAAGCTGATGAACAACTTGCAAGCAGTTTACAACAGGAAAACCATCCGATTAATCATGGCAGAAATGGTGCTTTCTTACAGCGATGCTGCTTTCATTGCTACCTCTTCGTTCCCGGTGAACAGCCAGAGTATTTATCCCTTTATCACTTTGCAGAGTGATTGCTTTTTACCGGCAAACACCTTTCTTTCTTTATATATCAACAGGAAAAAACTAGAATTGTCCCTTTCAGATACACCGACAGAGGAGTTATCCCTTATACCGCTTAAAGCCAGAGTTATTGAGGTGTACACACGTTATTTAAAACCAATTTTGGTTACCAGCGTTGATTTGATGAAGAAAAAGATTTTTTTAAAAAATGAGGAGCTTCATGAGAAAAATTCTGGATTGAACGAAATTGATTAACCAAGAAATCCTTCTCCAATTCCTTCTGTCATCCGAAGAATCCCTCCTGTGCAAAGCCATTTTTGGTACAGGGGACTGTCCCCTGTACCAAAAAAAACAGTACACAGAAATCAATGAAAAAGCATTGAATCATCCTGTTTTCCGATATTGGTTGGACCAGCTGCAAGGGGAAAAAACATTGCCAGGATTACATGGCAGTTTTGATACCTGCTTTGAAAACGCTTGTGGTAAATGCTTGCAGTTTGGATTTACGATCCGGGACAATATTTTAAAGAAAGCATTAGATCCTTACCGCCAATGGTTTTTAACCTTACCTTTACAAACATCGGAGATAAGTTTTTCCTATGACTTTTACCGTAATTTGTTGGCTTTTCATCTCTTTAGAGCCGGGTACGAAGACCGAGAAATCGTGGACACTATTCATTTTCGCATCAAACAAGTCCATGACTTTGTCATTCAGGATCGGTATGATATTTATATTTCTTCCGAAGGTTTTCCGTCAATGCCTAAGAACTTTCAAAAAAGACCTTTTGTGGATCCTGCTTTGTTCCAAAACGGGATAAGTATTTTTCCGAACATTCATGATGTGCTGGCTTTCCGCTCTTATTATCAGAAAATGGCTTCTATTGAGGAAAAAGATATGATACGCCGTATTATAAAATACATAGCCGATCCCCGCTACCAAACCATTCAGGAAGGGTACGGGGTAATGTTCGCTCCCCCCAGGTCATATTATAGCATTGGCTGGAGCGTTCATTTTCATAGTCAGAATCAGCTTTTTGGGTACGCTTTCTGCAACGCTTTTCCCACTTACCGGTCCAGCAAAACAGGAAAAGAAACGCTACGAATCATGGAAAGTTATCAATTACCGACTCTTTTATATGATTTTCCCTCAGACTTTCTTCAGGAAAAAACCGGATACCTAGTAAGTGGCTCTCATATGGGTATGGGAGTGAACCGCAGAAATAAAACCTGGAGACAACTTGAATCCTCTTTCTGGATGTTGTTTGCCCATCAATAATATTTTTGGTATAGGGGACTTGTACCAAAAATGTATCTTAGGATTCTTGTTTTTTTAAATTAAAAGCATAGACAACTACTTCTTTTAAAAGATAATTAATAAATCTTGTATTCTGCGAAAGAGGGGAGAAAGAAATGTGGGGAATACCATTGCTGACGTTTCTGTCATTTATTGCCGCTATTATTACGGTATTAGTAGCCTCGATTTGGGCTTTTATTTCAAATAGAAATGAAGAAACTGGTCATCAGGAAGGTGAAGAATGAATCAGTCGCTACTTTATATTATCGTTATGGTGATTTATTTTGCTGTTCTGGTTGTAGTTGGATTCGTGACACAAAGAAGCACCAAATCAACCGCCGATTACCATATTGGCGGAAGAAGGATAGGAGCCATGGTCAGTGCTTTATCATTTGTTGCTGCCTATTTTAGCTCTGTTGTAATCATAGGCGGGGGAGGATATGGTTATAAATACGGACTTTCCACCTTATGGATTGCAGCGATCAATGTCTTAATTGGATGTTTCTTAGCATGGCTTGTTCTTGGTAAAAGAACCAGAGAATTAACCAAAAAATTAAAGGCTGTTACTATGCCGGACTTTTTTGCTAAACGATACCATCTTCCCTTTGCGCGCATTTTTGTATCAATAGTCATTTCACTCTTTCTCATTATCTATAATGTCAGCATTCTTAAAGGATTGGGAGATACCTTCAACGTCCTGTTAGGAATTGACTATAAGTGGGGAGTAGTTATCTCTGGTTTAATTGTATTGGTTTATGTATCATACGGAGGTTATCTTGCGGTAGTATGGACAGGTTTTATCCAAGCTCTTATCATGGGTGTCTCACTAATTCTACTGCTAATCAACACCTTAAGAGTAACAGGGGGATTAACAGCAGGCGTCGCTGCATTAAAAGCAATTGATACAGGATTGGTAGAAACTCCTGGCCTATGGGGATTTCCCGGAATGATCTCGTATGTTTTGGTTGTTAGTTTAGGAGTCTGGGGTATGCCGCAGATGTTAGCTCGTTTTTACTCCATCAAGGATAACAAGGCAGTAAGAAATGGTGCTTTGATTGCAACCATTGGAGGTTGTATAGCTTTCATTCCCTATTTAGTTGGTGCATTAGCACGTACAAAATTTCCTGGACTAGAAAATGCCGATCTGGCTATCCCAATGATGGTAAATACTTACTTACCTACAATTGTTATAGCTATTTTCTTTGTAGGGGTTATCGCTGCAGGTATGTCAACTTTTTCTTCTGTGTTAATAATCTCTGCTGGAGCACTAATTCGTGATTTATTAAAAACATCCTTTTCATTCAAGATCAATGATAAGCAGGAGATCCAATGGAGCATGTTCAGCAACTTTATAATTGGATTAATCTCTATCCTGTTAGCATTAAAACCACCAGGATTGGTTCTTCAGTTGACTGCCTTTTCCTGGGCAGTGATTGCTTCAACTTGCCTAGCTCCCTTCTTATTTGGACTCTACTGGAACGGTACTACGAAAACCGGGGTTATTTTTTCAATGGTGGGTGGATTTCTTGTATCCATCGGATGGATGATCCTACAACAAATTTTAAAAAGCCATGGCCCTATACAAGGAATATATCAGTATCATGGTTTTATCCCCGGGGTAATTGCTTCCTTGCTCCTTATGATCATCGTCTCGCTAATCACAAAGGATAAAGTGCCCGTACCCAAAAGTGATCATAAATAAGATGTAACTATGTTCAGAAAAAAGCGTAGTATAGGTAAAAGAATTCTTTGAAGGTGAATAACATGAAAAAATTAGTGTTAACATTCGTAGCGATTGTTTTGTTCATAGGACCATTGACGGCGTTGGCTGCTGAAACTACACCGCCTCTCACCACTTCAGCCCCGATTACTTCAACAAAACCAATAGACGGTAAGATCAATGGGGAGCCTCTTTCAAAAGATAATTTTGTTTGCCCTATGATGCCCGGAGCCAGCTCCGGCAATGTGTATTTCGAGAAGAGGGTAACGCCTTTTGATGGATCCATTAACCAAGAAAATGGAAAATTTTTTAAGTTTCGCTTCAACGATAATCAATCAAATTGCTGTCAGAGACCAAGAATTTTTCGTTGGGTCGGCATGGGCATGAAATTCATCGTTTGCTTGCTGTTCTGGATTCTGTTGATTGTACTTATGGTAGTCTTTATCCGATGGCTTTTAAAGCCCCATCATCACCATTTTTCTTCCTGCTGCCAATCCAACTCAGGCGCTTTAGACATCCTAAATAACCGATATGCCAAAGGCGAGATCACCTCTGAACAATATGAAGAGATGAAGGCAAAGCTAACACAATAACTGTTGTTATGGATTCGGGTTTCTTGGTGGCTCCATTTTCCCCAGCATCACCACCATGGCTTCGATGGTTTTGCTTTCAAACATCACACTGCCTACCACCGTAACCTCTTCACCATTTTTGAATTCGTCAGGCTTTACAAGTTTATTGTCGCGTTGAAATTTCGTATTTTCATGAAAAAACACCTTGAATACAAGTTCTTTACCTTCAGGATCGGTTGTCACCAAATGAAACGTTTTTTCTGCCAGATTTAAGTCTATGATCTTTCCAAACAATCTTGGCATTTGCTTTTCTTCACCGGGTTGTTCATTCAAGCGAGATTGGATCTCATGGAAGCGCTGTAATTGTTCAGGGGTGAGTAAAAATCTGATATCCACCATTACCTTTTCATGATTCAATTGCAGTAATGCCATGGAATCTCTGATCTCTTTCATGATTCCCTCGACTTTTTCAGGAGTAAACTCTTTTGACCACTGAATCTCCTGAAGCTGGTGGTTGGCGGTTTGCATCTTATCTTCCAAACCGGTCAGCGTATTATGGCTATTCTGAAACAGGATGCCTATTTTACTGACTTGTTCATCTGTCAGTTGAAGTGCTTCCACATAATTGACAGGCGGATGGTTCTGATTACCCGGTTGATTATTTCTCCTACCTTGACCAGGACCTGCTATGGCAATCTGATAGGCTCCTAACAACATAATTAAAGCGAATACTGTATACCAACAGATTTTTTTCATTGTTGTCCTCCAAAGATGTGATTTATAGATTAATAATAGACTCTTCTTGAAATTTGTAAATCAGAATTTAGTTTTCCTTTTTGACCTTGATCGATTCAACATTTTCATCGTCCTGTTTCCATTCTCTTGTCCTGCAAAAAGAATTGAAGCACAAACGCTGCCCCTAACGACATACCGGCTCCGAAAATAAAGGGCACCCGGGCACCAAACACATTCCATAAAACTCCGGCGATAGCGCTAGCTGGTAACAAAGCTATCCCGACGATGGTGGATTGCATGCCCAGCATGGTCCCTTTCAGGTCCCGAGGAGATATTTCGGTGACAAATGCTCTTTCTACGCCAACTATTAGGGCAGTATACAATCCATACAGTATAAATGCTGTGATAAGGGTGGTTTGATGGTTTGCGAGAGCAAATAGCAGGTATACGAGTGAAAAAACAAGATAGCCGGAGACCAGAAGTTTCTTTCTACCGATCCTATCTGACAATCTTCCCAGCGGAAAAGCGAATACAGAAGCTGTGATATTGTAAACAAAGTAAAGCAGGATGACCGAGATATCATTAAATCCAACATTTTTTGCCCGTAAAAGTAAAAAAGCATTGGATGAATTTCCTAAAGTAAATATAAAAGCCACAAACAAATACAGTTTCAGTTGTTTATCCAGCTTTCCCATATTCTTCCAGAAAGGTTCTCTCACCCCCGTGGAACACACTTTGGCTTTCTCTTTGATAAAAAAGAACAGCAATAAGCCAATGATGGCAGGGATAATGGACAATAAAAATAACCTTTTATAATCGAAATCACCGATTGTTTTCATCAATAAAAAATAGGCAATCAATATACCAAAAGCAGAACCTGCCATGTCCAATGCTTTATGAATGCCAAACGCCCTTCCCATATGGTCTTTGTCGGTACTTTCACACACCATGACATCTCTTGGAGCTGTTCGAATTCCTTTCCCGATGCGGTCAACCATCCGGGCTCCCAATATGCCTACCCAAGATCCGGAAAAAACAAGGGCTAATTTGTAAATCACCCCGGAAGCATACCCTATAAAAGCAACTCTTTTTTTTCTGTGAAACCGATCGGTATAATAACCGCTAAAAACCTTCAATAAGCATGCCAGGCTTTCTGCAATGCCTTCAATCAAACCAATTAAAGCGGGAGTGGCACCAAAAGTTGATGTTAGATATAGCGGGAGAATCGGGTACACCATTTCTGAGCTGATATCGGAAAAAAAACTGACTAATCCAAGTAAAATAACATTCAACACGCTTTATTCATTCTCCTCATGAGTCAATATTTATACAACTGGTTTTTCTCTCGGTTCAATGCCGAAAAGATAAATAGTTTTGATTTTACTGCATAGCACCGCTAACTACAGCTAGGACTAGCTACTTGTTCACGGCTATTTCAGGATGTTATAACCACCCCAGGAGCTTAATTCAGCTACTCTTTGTCCGGATTCATCATAAAAGACCACCAGCACGGAGCCGTCATTGATATTAAAGTATTGTGCAATCGTATTGATCAGTTGGTTATTGTATTCAGCAAAATCAATCTTGGTCTCTTTTGTGAGGGTTTGCCAATGGCTTCCCACGACTACCTTGATTTTACTCCAGTCATCTGCTTCATAAAGCGGAGCGATTGAGATGATCTCCCCTTTGCTGGTTGAAACTAATTCTTCTATTTTTGCTTTAAACCGGCCAAAAGATTCATCGTGTACAGAGAAAGATCTTTTCTCGGACCATGGACTGAATGAATTATCCTGGAAATGAGCCCTTACCCGCCAATAATAGGCGCTATCCTTCTTCAATTCGTCGATAGTTCTGTACTGAGTATTTTTAACCATTCTGGATACAGCTAATTTCGCCTTATCATCTTCAATCTGAATCTGATAGGAATCTGCTTTTTCCACGGCATCCCAGATAAAAAAGAAAGTATAGGTATCTAATTTAGCTTTATCCTGAGGATTCATTAAAACCGGGGGGGTTGATGTCGGAGCGATATCTGTAGAGGTGTCGGCTGAGGGTGTAGTTGAATCTGAATCA
>JAQVYZ010000038.1 GCA_028708485.1 Caldisericia bacterium
CTTCCCCGTATAGGGTAGGAATATCAATAGTTGTTCCGATGACTGCTTTCGGATAGGAGATCACAGCTCTGAAAAGGAGGTCGTTTTCATCTCTCTCAAACAAAGGATGTCTTTTCAATTTGATATATAAATAGAGATCCCCTGTAACTCCACTGTTTTCAGCCGCATTACCAAATCCCCGGTAGCGTATTTTTGTACCGTCATTAATACCCGGCGGGATATCCAGGTCAAGAATCTTTTTCACGCGGGCTCTGCCAGTTCCCTTACAGGATGGGCAAGATTCTTTAATCAGTTTCCCTTTTCCTTTGCAATCTGGACAGACAGCAACCGTTCTAAACTGCATAAAGCCGTTGCTTTGAATCACCGTTACCTGTCCGGATCCTTTACATTTCGGACAAGTTTCTGAAGATGATCCTTTCTTTGCACCGGATCCTTCACAGGAAGAGCAAGTCTCGTATCGATCAAGCTCTACCTTAATTTTTTTGCCGGTGATAGCTTCTTCGAGAGTCAATTGAGTTTCAAAAGAGATATCAGTCCCCCTGGCAGCATAATCCTGTCGGATGTTTTGACGATAAAACGTATCTGATTGTGAACCGCCACCACTAAAGAAATTATTCAGTATGTCATCGAATATTGAGCTTGACGCTCCGCCACGGAAGAAATCGCCGGTATTACCGGAGAATCCGCCATAATCACCGGTTTGATCCATATTTAATCCGGCTTCTCCGTACATATCATATTTTTTTCTTTTGTCCGGATCGGATAAAGTGTTATAGGCTTCATTAATCTCAGACATTTTTTGGGTAGCATTCGCCTCTTTATTTACATCCGGATGAAATTGCATTACAAGGCGCCTATAGGCGCCTTGTATTTCTTCCTGGGAAGAACCCTTATTTACACCTAAAACTTCATAATAATCTTTTGCAGCCAATTTTCCACCTAACTTTTAGTGTTGAGTCTTAACCATTATACCTCTTTTGCATTTCCATCAACGGTTGGCTCATCGTTTCCGTTTTGATTAGGTTGCTCCGGCTCTCCTGTTGGAGTTTCCTGTTGAGGTTGCTGCTTATAAGCTTGTTCCCCGATTTTGGATATTTTTTGGGAAACATCCTCCATTTTTGCCTGCAATTCATCATTTTTATTATTCTTCAGTGCATCTTCTAAATCTTGGATACTCTTTTCGGCATCTTCAATCAAAGGCGCATCGACTTTGCCTTTAAAATCAGTGATTGTTTTCTTGGCAGTATACAAAAGCGTATCCGCCCGGTTCTTTGTCTCGACTTCTTCCATACGTTTCTTATCCTGGTCTAGAAAATCTTCTGCTTGTTTTTTCATAGATTCAATATCATCTTTGCTGAGTTTGTTCGCATTAGAGATAGTAATATGCTGTTCTTTTCCGGTCGCTTTGTCTTTGGCGCTAACCGTAACAATACCATTGGCATCGATTGCATAAGATACTTCAATCTGAGGGATACCTCTTGGCGCCGGTGGGATACCATCCAGCATGAATTTACCCAGTGAAATATTATCACTGGCCATCGACCGCTCTCCCTGAAGCACATGGATTTCAACACTGGTTTGACTGTCTGAGGCAGTGCTAAAAATCTGTGATTTGGAATTAGGAATGGCAGTATTGCGTTCAATCATTTTTGTAAAAACGCCGCCTAAAGTCTCGATACCAAGGCTTAATGGGGTGACATCCACCAGAACGACATTTTTCACATCACCAGAGATGATACCGCCTTGAATGGCAGCGCCCATAGCAACGCATTCCATTGGATCCACACCGCGTTCCGGAGTTTTATTCATAAAGGATTCGATTGCTTTTTGAACAATCGGCATGCGGGTAGGTCCGCCGACCAGGATAATCTTGTTGATATCCAGAGGGGTCGTGTTCGCGTCACGTAAAGATTGTTCAAGCGGGTGCTGGATTCTGTCAATGATCGGCTTGACCAACGCTTCCAGTTTTGCACGGGTAATCTTCATATTCAAATGCAATGGCGTGTTTTGGCTGTCGATTGTGATAAATGGCAGATTAATATCTGTTTCTAATACGGTAGAGAGTTCAATTTTTGCTTTTTCAACAGCTTCAAACAAGCGACGATACACATTGGGATCTTTCCGCAGGTCTACAGATTTGTCTTTCAAAAATTCATCACAGATATAATCATATATTACTTTATCCATATCCGTTCCACCAAGTTTTGTGTCTCCGGAAGTGGATACGACCTCGAATACGCCTCCGCCAAAAGACATGATGGTGACATCCAGCGTTCCCCCGCCGAAATCCACTACCATAATCTTCAGGTTAGACTCTGTTTTGTCCAGTCCATAAGCAAAAGCTGCTGCAGTCGGTTCGTTGACTAATCGAACCACATCAAGGCCGGCAATCGATCCTGCATCTTTTGTAGCTTGCCTCTGGTCATCGTTAAAGTAAGCCGGTACGGTGATGACTGCTTGGGATACAGGCTCACCGAGATAAGCCTCCGCGTCTTTTTTCATCTTTTGAAGAATAAAAGCAGAAATCTGCTGTGGTGTATAGGTTTTATCAAATACAGTCACATTCTCTCTTGAACCCATTTTTCTCTTGATAGCGGTGATAGTACCTTCCGGATTCAGGGCAGATTGTCTTCTGGCCGGTTCACCAACTAACATTTGTCCATCTTTTGTAAAACTCACGTAAGAAGGGGTTGTCTTTCCTCCCACGCTGGTACCTTCGGCAGCAGGTATAATGACTGGTTTTCCTCCAACCATCACTGCAGCTGCTGAATTGGACGTACCAAGATCAATTCCAATTATTTTTGACATTTAATGCCTCCTTGCATGATTAATCTCTCTTGCATAGTTCTAATATTCCCAAATTGCTTAATCTTCCTTTTTTTTCTTGTTCACAAGAACAATCGCAGGACGGATCACTTTTTGCTGGCACAGGTATCCATCCTGAATGACCTGTATCACCATATCGTCGTCAACCCCTTCCATGCTGACAATACCGCCAAGTTCATATAAGTTCGGATCGAATCTTTTGCCGATAGGATTCATTTTTTCTACATCCAATGATTGAAACATTTTTTCAAACTCTTTGCTGATTAACTCCATCCCCTCAAGTACAGTCACCAAATTTTCTGTTTTTTCTGCTGCAGCTTTGATTCTGAGCATATGGTCGGATACATCAAAGAGGTGTTTTGCCACTTCAGCGGTGATACATGCTTTTTGATGAATCTTTTCCCTCTCGAAAATATTTCGGATATTAGAGATTTCATGAGTTAGAAAACTGTTTGAATCTCGTATTGCCTGGTTTTCTCGTTGTAATTCAAGATAAAGACCGGTCAAGTTCTCGATAAATACACTATCTTTCCACTCGTTACCAATTTCTATTTTCTTTGTATTCCACAGTTTTTTCACTTTTTTTTACCCTTCTAAAATTGGGTGCTCACTTCTCTTGAATATTCCCAATTTTTTAAAAATTGAAAAAAAAGTTCATTTGTAACCCATTAAAAAACTTTTAGAATACTATATGTTTGATGTATTACCATTTTTTTAGTTAAGGGAGCCAGGATGAAAATATTAGTTCTGAACTGTGGCAGTTCTTCGATTAAGTACAAGCTTTACGAAATGGACGACGAGACAGAGCTGGCTTCCGGACTTGCAGAGAGAATCGGATCTGAGGAAGCCGGTTTCCGTTATAAAAACCTGGCCGGTGCTGATAAAAAAGAAACTTTACCGATCCGCAACCATGCTGACGGAATAAAAATAATCCTTCAATACATGACGGATCCCGTAGACGGCGTCATAAAAAATGTCAACGAAATCACCGCATGTGGTCATCGCATAGTGCATGGCGGAGAAAAATTCTCCTCCTCTGTCAAGATTACTCAGGAAGTCATTGACGAAGTAAAAAGGTGCATCCCGCTGGCTCCCTTACACAATCCCCCGAATTTAACAGGAGTGCTGGCTTGCCAGGACATTATGCAAGAAACTCCGCAAATCGCAGTTTTCGACACCGCTTATCACCAGACACTACCAAATTATGCCTTTATGTATGCCCTACCAAGTGACTTATACAAGCAAGACCGTGTCCGTCGATATGGTTTTCATGGTACATCTCACCGATTCGTTGCTCTGGAATGTTCTAAAATGCTGGGAAAAGCGATTGAAACATTGAAGATCATCACCTGCCATCTGGGTAACGGGAGCTCCATTGCTGCCGTCAATCAAGGCAAATCAATAGACACTACTATGGGTTTCACCCCCTTGGAAGGGATCATGATGGGTACAAGATCCGGGACAATTGATCCTGCAATTGTGTTTTTTCTCATGAGAGAAAAACACCTGACGATGGACCAGGTAGACAATTTACTGAACAAACAATCCGGATTTTTAGGGGTGTCCAATATTTCCAATGACTTACGGGATATCACCAAAGCTGCAAAAGAAGGGAATGAATTAGCTTCCCTTTCATTAAAGATGTGTTCTTATCAACTGAAAAAATTTGTCGGATCCTATATTGCAGCCATGAATGGAGTGGATGCCATTGTCTTCACCGGAGGAGTCGGTGAAAATACCGAAGAAATTCGTGAATCGTCCATGAGTCACATGGAATACTTTGGAATTCAGCTTGATCATCAAAAGAATATTACCGACATGAAAAAATCCAGAATAATATCCACCGATACCTCCCCTGTCAAAATAATGGTCATCTTCACGAACGAAGAGATAATGATCGCCAGAGATACACTGACTATTCTTCAACAATCCTGATGAACATCAACGAGACGTTATTGGATAAATTGTGTGCATTGGCCTATTTACAATTGGAGTCTTCTGAAAGAACTGCCATATTGAAAAGCCTGAATCAATTGGTCCATGAGTTTTCCAAGATCAAGGAAGTAGAGAGTCTTTCTGAAGATTCTGATCCATGCTGAGTTCAAATACCACTATTCAAAGTCTTCATCAATCTTACCTTTCTAATCCTGATTCGCTTTTTACTCATTTACGGGCCTACACCCGGAGAATCCGTGAAAAAAATGAATCCATAAGAGCTTTTCTCTATATTCAGGAATTGAAGCAACCTTATTTCCCTTCTGTACCGAAAGTCCTCCCCCCTTTGTTCGGGATTCCCATTGCTATTAAAGATAATATCTGGGTAGACAATATGCCTTGTACTTCTGCTTCTAAAATGCTGGAAACTTTTATTCCACCGGAAGATGCTACGGTTATCAAGCGAATCAAACAAGCCGGGGGTTGGATCTCGGGAAAAACCAATATGGATGAATTTGCTATGGGTTCTTCCACAGAAAACTCCGCTTTTTTTCCAACAAGAAATCCTTACCGTTTGGATTATGTGCCTGGCGGATCATCAGGCGGTTCTACTGCTGCCGTTGCAGCTGATATGTCATTATGCGCCCTTGCGTCTGATACGGGGGGTTCTATCCGTCAACCAGCTTCTTTTTGTGGAGTTGTCGGTATCCGTCCAACCTATGGATTAGTGTCCCGCCACGGATTAATCGGTTTCTCCTCTTCCCTTGACCAGATCGGTCCGATTGCCAGAACCGTGGAAGACGCTTTCCAGCTTCTTTCTGTAATTGCCGGATACGATGAATCAGATGACACCTCGCTCCCGGTTCAATGGAAGGATCTGACAGAAAAAAAACCAACTACCATTGCCGTTCTGGATGAAATTGAACATCTTGACATGGATAAGGGAGTCTTCGATTTGTATCAAAAATGCAAACAATGGCTGGCAAAACACTTTCGCATCATCACTTGTCATATACCTTCTTTTCAATATGCTCTCTCTGCTTATCATATTATTGCAGACTCAGAAGCTTCTTCGAATCTCTCGAGAATGGGTGGTGATTCTGCTTTTTATCCTCCTTTTGAAGAATCCTATGAAAAAACTGTCATTGAACTTCGTACCAGCAAACTTGGAGAAGAGGTAAAGAGACGTATTCTCCTCGGAGCTTTCACATTATCTTCCCGTTTTAAAGAAGGGTATTACCAACATGCTTTTTACGCCAAAGAGCATATCAAGCACGAATTTGAATTTGTTTTTCAGCAAGCAGATGCCATTTTTACTCCTACCACTATCACAGCTGCATTCCCATTTGGCGCACGCGTTGATCCAAGAAAAATGTATTATTCCGATATATGTACCATTCCTTCCGCATTAGCTGGCTTACCCGCCTTGAGTATACCTGTCGGTTTGAATGAAAATGGTCTTCCTGTTGGTATGCAGTTTATCGGTAATCATCTATCCGAAAAGACACTTTACCGGTTATCTCGATGGATGGAAACGAATTGGCATGCGTAAATTAGTCATAGGACTTGAGATTCATATTCAGCTGAATACAAAAAACAAATTATTCTGTCAATGCCCTGTTGCGTTCGGGGATGCCATTAATACCAATACATGCCCGATATGTCTAGGGTATCCGGGTACTCTTCCTCGCATGAATCAAGAAGCTGTTAAAATGGGTATTGAATTGGGATTGGCATTAAAAGGTAATATACAGCATCATTCCTATTTTGAGAGAAAAAATTACTTTTATCCTGATTTACCCAAAGGGTATCAGATAACTCAACAGTCAGCCCCTTTAGTAAAAAACGGTTTTCTAAGAATACAACATAAAAAGATCCGGATTGAGCAAATTCATCTGGAAGAAGATACTGCAAAGTTAACTCATGAAGGCAATTTTGTGAATTTGGAAGTTGATTTCAACCGGTCAGGCATTCCTTTGCTTGAAGTCGTTACGAAACCTGACATAGAATCTCCGGATGAAGCTGTAAGATTTCTAACCAACCTGAAAAAGATCGTGGAATATCTTGGTGTTTCTTCTGGAAAGATGGAAGAAGGCGCCCTACGATGCGATGTTAATATATCATTGAGTTCGACAGGCAAACATCCTCATTACCGAATCGAGGTGAAAAACCTGAATTCATTCCGTTCAGTCTATAAATCCATTTTATTTGAACTGACCAGACAGGAAGAATTCTTGAATCAACATCATAAACCGATATCTGAAACCAGAGGTTTTGATGATAAAACCGAAGAAACATTCTTATTGCGTAAGAAAGCAAGTGCTTATGATTACCGTTATTTTCCGGAACCGGATCTGCTAGCTATCCAAATCAGTTCAGAAGAAATAGAATCAATCAGAAATCAATTACCTGAACTCCCTGCCCAAGCTCGGAAAAGATTGATGGAGAAATATGGATTATCGATTATAAAAGCCAATAGTATCAGTGATTCCAGAACTTTATGCTCATTTTTTGAACAAACCAACGCTCTTTATCCTGATCCAAAAAAAATTGTCAATTGGTTGTTAACAGATTTTTTTAAAAACCTTAACAAATGTAATTTGACGATACAAACACAAAAAATGAAACCAATCCACTTTGCCTCATTATTACGTATATTAGATACTGGATCAGTATCTGCCAATCATGGCAAACAAATTTTGGAAATCATGATGAAGGAAGGGCTAGAGCCTGAAAAAATTATTCATTCCTTGCATTTAATCCAGGAAAATAATCCTGATGTATTGGATAAATGGATAGATATGGCACTTAAAAAATACCCCAAGGAAATAAGGGTATATCAATCCGGAAAAAATAATATAATTGACATGTTTGTTGGGGAAGTATTGGAAATCTCACTGGGGAGAGCCAATCCTGTTTTAGTAAAAAGCAGGTTGGAAACAAGATTAATGAAAAAAGGTACGGAAAAAGGAAGGTAACCAATATGGGCAAACGCTTAGATCAAACAAGGGCTCCCTATTATGAAGCCGTCATGGAGTATATCAAAAAAGGAAGAACGGCATTTCACATGCC
>JAQVYZ010000039.1 GCA_028708485.1 Caldisericia bacterium
CAGGTATTTCATCAGAGAGTCGTTACCGTTTTCTACCCATAAATCATGATTTCCAGCAACAAACAATTTCGGAATAGGAATCCTCTTAAACATTTTCAGATAACGATGAAATACAAGTATATTCTGCGCAACATCTCCGCAAATAATCAGAATGGATTTCTCGGAATCCTTATCTATTTTTGCTTGGATAAGCCTAGGTAAGTCAAACACTGTACGATATTTTCGGTTATCAGCATGAATATCCGAAATAGCATAAATTTTCATGTTACAATAGTAAAAAAAAATACCACGCTTGCAATAGGAGACTATGATGAAACTTAGAAAGATATCTTTCAAACAAATATTACCCGTTCTTTTTTTAGTGGTGACCTTGATCTATTTCCCTCTCCCAACCATCTTGGCTTTTGATCAATCTAAGCTGACAGCCCCTGAACAATTCTCTAACACTTATCTGAATCGATACATTATAGAATTAAAAACTCCTGAAAATAAAAATGCTTTCAAAACTACCTTCCATCAGAAGCAAATTCTATCTAAACAACACACCAAACTTTGGAATCTATGGAAATCCAAAGTACCGAATCTGAAATGGATAGGTCAATTATGCGCTATATCAAATGCCATTATTATTGAGTCCCCATCATTGCAATTACTTGGAAACATTCGTCAACATCCTGAAGTCAATGGTATTTATTGTGTGAATGAGTATTATCTTCAAAGAAATATCTCGGTACCTTCGATTATGGCTCCAGAAGTTTGGAAGAAAACAGCACCAAACGGAATTCCAATCTTGGGTAATCAGATAAAAATTGGTGTCATCGACACAGGAATCGAATACTGGCACGGTGATATGGGTGGTGGTATCGGAAAGAAATCGGATGGCTCTTTTTATAAAGTGATTAGTGGATATGATTTTGCGGAAATGAATGCTATTACTTACGATTCTGCCATCTCATTTCATGGTACTCATGTTGCAGGCATCATTGCAGGATATGGTCAAGCAGGTATTGCCTCCGGAGATCAGATCGGTAAAGGGGTTGCCCCTCAGGCAAGTTTAATCTCGTACAAAGTATTCACAAACAACAATAAAAGCACCGGCAGTGATGCGGTATTACTTGCTTTAGATCAGGCAGTCATCGATGGGTGCGACGTCATTAACCTAAGTTTAGGACGTTTTTTCGGATGGAGCGACGATTTTCTCTCTCTAGCGTGCCAAAGAATCTTCGATCAGGGAATTATAGTGGTTGCATCAGCTGGCAATGAAGGAGAAAAGGACCAGAATTATAATATATACCCAATTAATGCTCCTTCATCAGGAAAAGATGTACTTTCTGTCGGATCTATCGATGAAACCAACAAATTTGGATTTTCTTTTAATTATAAAGAGGAGTCATACCAATTCCCTGGAAAGTTGTTCCAAAATTCTCCTTCCTTTTCACATGAACCGGTAGCGGTTTGCTTTTTTGATAATGAAGGCAAGGAATTTGATTATAAAGACAAGGATGTGACCGGGAAAATAGTCTGTTTGAAACGTGGCGGGAACACATTTGCAGAAAAAAATGCGGTAGCAAAGCAGTTTGGAGCTGCTGGAATCATTATTTATAATTTTACTAAAGGATGGTTCACGGGTTTTCTCAACCCTGATACAGAGAATATTCCTTCGATGTCCATCAGCCAGGAAGCAGGACAGTCGTTAAAAAACATTCTCAAAGATGATCCGGAAATCAAAATTCGATTTGATACACAGATGAAATGTACAGTTATCTCTGATTTTTCATCAGAAGGACCTACTCCCGACGGTGTTTTTAAACCTGATCTCTGTGCTCCCGGAACCAGTATTTTGTCTTCCTCGCTACACGGAGGATATACTTATGCCAGCGGGACCTCAATGTCAGCCCCGCATGTTAGCGGAGCGGTTGCTTTGCTAAAACAGGCTTATCCGGAATATAGTAACCATGATATTCGGTCCCTGCTCATTAATTACTCTGATGTGGTGATCAATCCATACACTCATAAGCCTTATTCCTGGTTAAGGCAAGGGGCAGGAAAGCTGAATGTATTGAATGCATATGAGGGTTCTGTAACCATTCAACCATCAACCTTGGTAATACCTGAATTGGATAAAACAACCGCGTCAAAGGTCAGATTAACCTTTCAATGTCGCAACAAGAAAGAAGAGGAAATCGCCTTATCATGGAAAATAAATGTTACCTATCAAGGCATACCAATCTCTTTTCAACTCGATGAGGAAACTACAGCATTAAATGCCTTAGAATCAAAAACAATCGAAAAAGAACTCATCATTTCAGATTTTACGTACAAAGAAAAAGGTGCCCAATGGTTGGAATTCAACTTAATCGGTTATGCAGATGGAAAAGCTTACCTGCACATTCCTGGTTTGATATCGGTTGGTTCACGAGAGGAATTGGATCCAAACCCTATCAGCTTCTGTTTTCCTACCTTAGCGATTTCACCCAATTACGATGGTAATAGTGATTCGAACTACTTCTATTTTCTTTCCAGCTTCAGCACGAATGGGTATCAGGTTGATCTCTGGGACGATCAACAAACCGACCGGATAGGTGTGATAGACTACGGTCAATATGAGAACAGCGCCGGTTATTTTCAGGTGCCCGTCACAGGGGAAGTTCAGGGAAACTCACTCGAGGACAATTTTTATACATTAGTGCCGTATTTGTTAAAAAAGGGAACTCAACCTGACCACAAAGAAAATTGGATACGGGGTAAATCAGCAAAACTACTGGTTGATCGCGTTCCACCATCGATTACCCTTTTAATGGAATATAATCCCTCCACCAATGAGATTAAAGGATCTGGTAAAATTCAAGATAACCACGGAGAGTTTGGTTTATTTTTAATGTATGAGTTAGATTATGATGAAGCAGATTTGATTGATGTCAATCCGGATGGTTCATTTTCCTTTGAGATTCAGCCTGAATCTGAATTTGGTTTTATAGCTTTTACTGCACAAGATATTGCGGGAAATACTTATCGTATAAAAAAACGGTTAGAATGAGTAGAAAAAGAAGGTTTTTTGTGAAATTGACAGTTCTGTTCTATAATAAAGAGAAGAACCTAACTTTGAAAGAGGTAAAAAATGGGTGAAAAAATACTGATGAAAGGAGCTGAGGTTCTGGGTGAATCTGCAATAAAAGCTGGTTGCAGGCTTTTTTTCGGATATCCTATCACTCCCCAGAATGAAGCTCCATCTTATATGGCCAAACGCTTACCTGAGGTAGGAGGCGTTTTTGTACAGGCAGAAAGCGAAGTTGCAGCCATTAATATGCTCTATGGAGCTGCTGCATCAGGCCACCGGGTGATGACTAGTTCTTCTAGCCCTGGAATCAGTTTAATGCAAGAAGGCATCTCTTATATAGCAGGCGCACAATTACCTGTCGTGCTTGTTAATGTAATGCGGGGAGGACCTGGACTAGGAAATATCGGCCCTGCACAGGGCGATTACTTCCAATCGGTTAAACCGGGCGGAAATGGTGACTATCATTTAATTACGTTAGCTCCCATGAACCTTCAGGAACAAATCGATCTGATTTATGATGCTTTTGAGTTAGCGGATGAGTACAGAAATCCTGCTATGGTTTTAACAGACGGTTTGTTAGGCCAGATCATGGAAGCAGTTGAATTTCACAGAGAGAAGGACCTCTCATCTTTACCTGCGAAACCTTGGGCAACCACCGGGATTAACCACAGAAAGAAAAACCTGATTTCTTCTTTTGATCTTGATTATGACAGACTAGAAGCGATCAATCATCAAATCCAGGACAAATATAGGATCGTTAAAGAAAAAGAAGTTAGGTATGAATCGTATTTTGCAGATGATGCTGAAGTGATATTAGTTGCCTATGGGACAACAGGAAGAATTTGTAAGGCAGTTGTCGATATCCTTCGTAGCGAGAAATACTCTGTCGGACTTCTCAGACCAATTTCGTTATGGCCTTTTCCAGAGAAAATTCTCCAGCAATTAGCCCAAAAATCAACTACAAAAGGTTTTTTGGTGGTGGAGTTAAGCGCCGGTCAGATGGTAGAGGATGTAAAAATTTCCGTCAATGGTGTAAAACCTATTCATTTTCACGGCAGGATGGGCGGAAATGTACCGAGTCCGAAAGAAATTATCGATATAATCAAAACAATTCAGTGGGAGGGAAAATAATGTCACCTGAATTAAAACAAATTTTTAAACCTTCTCCCATTTTAACACCAATACAGAGAAGTTTTTGTCCCGGTTGCACACACGGTGTTATTCATCGTTTGGTAGCAGAATGTCTTGAAGAACTACAGTTAGCTGAAAAAACTGTTCTTGTGATACCAGTTGGGTGTGCTACTTTAGCGGTGGATTATTTTGAACTGGACACTATACAATCTGCTCACGGTAGAGCACCGGCCGTAGCAACCGGAGTAAAACGATCCAATCCTGATTTATTTGTCGTCACTTATCAGGGAGATGGGGACTTGGCTTCTATAGGTACAGCTGAAATTGTACATGCAGCTAACAGAGGCGAGAAAATAACTACGATTTTCGTGAATAATGGCATCTATGGTATGACAGGCGGTCAAATGGCTCCCACTACACTCATTGGATGGAAAACCGAAACCTCTCCTTATGGCAGAGAGGCATCTAGAGAGGGTAATCCAATCAGAATCAGTGAAATGCTCTCACAATTAAATGGTCCTGCCTATATCGCCAGAACAGCTGTCAACTCACCAAAGGCTGTCCTGGGAACAAAAAGAGCGATTAAAAAAGCTTTTACAGCCCAGATGAAAGGATTAGGCTTTTCCTTAGTCGAGATTCTTTCAACTTGCCCGACCAACTGGGGTTTCTCACCCGTACAATCTTTGAAGAGGATTGATGAAGAAACCATACCATACTATCCATTAGGAGAATTTAAAGCAGTGGAGGGACTATAATGGAAATGGAATTATTAGCTGCCGGATTCGGTGGTCAGGGTGTATTGATGATCGGTCAATTGGTAGCTTTATCGGCTGTTGATGAGAACAAGTTTGCTTTGTTTTTCCCTTCTTATGGTCCTGCCATGAGGGGAGGTACCGCCAATTGTATTGTGATCATTGGAGACAAGCCTATCGGATCACCTATTTTAAACGAACATGAACACGTTATTGTCATGAACAACCCTTCATTCACGAAATTTGAACCCCTTGTCAAAAAAGGGGGTCATTTATATGTAAATTCCTCGCTAGTTTCTGAGAAATCAACAAGGTCTGACATACAAGTTCATTATATTGACGCAAACGATCTTGCCGGAAAAGCAGGAGCGAATGTTGCTGCCAATATCGTCATGCTAGGAAGTTTACTGAAAGTTAGTCACTTTTCAGCTTATGAAATCGCTGAAAAGTGGATTCAAAAGAAATTTGCCGGAAAAGGGGAAAAGGTTGTCAAGATAAATCTTTCCGCATTAAAAGCCGGCTTCGAGAAAGCATAGCTCAAACATGAATGAAAAACGGGTAGAGAATGAGTTTTTACATTTACTACAGATCAATGCTCCCTCCTCAAAAGAGAAACCTTTAGCGGATTATTTATCGGCTTATTTTCAAAATCTTGGTTTGGAAGTAACCGAAAATGCTTCCATCAGCCACAGTAAATGCAATTTAATGATCAAGGTGCCGGCTTATCAGTCTCAATCCTCGGATACAATATTATTGTCAGCCCATTTAGACACCATTGAACCAACAGAAGGAATCCAAATCCAGCATTCCAACGGAAGGGTGTCTACCGATGGAAGCACCATACTTGGCGCGGATGATAAGTCCGGTATCGCGATCATTCAGGAAGTAATTACAACTCTATTGGAAGATAAATTACCTCATCCTGCAATCGAGATAATCTTCAGTGTTGAAGAAGAAATTCATCTTTTAGGATCAAAAGATTTCCCTATTGAGTTAATCACAGCCAGGAGAGGAATTGTACTGGATAGCGATGGTGATGCAGGTATTATTACCCATAGCGCTCCTTCTCATTTTTCCTTTGAGGCAACCATCCATGGAACGCCAGCTCATGCAGGGATGGAACCTGAAAAAGGTAAAAGTGCTATCCTGTTAGCTGCTAAAATAATTACAGAGTTACCTCTTGGAAGAATTGACTCCGAAACAACCTCCAATATCGGGGAAATAAAAGGCGGGAAAGCTACCAATATCGTTGCAGAGAAATGTTTCCTGAATGGGGAGGTAAGGTCCAGAAATGAATCAAAACTCCAAGTTATCTCTTCTTATATTACTTCTGTATTTGAAAAGAATAACACAGAAGGATACAAAATAGATTTTCATTCCCATAAACCCTATACAGCTTATCATCTGGATCCGAACTGCAATCTTATCCAATCACTATTTAGCAGTGCTCAGAATATTGGTCTTTATCCGTCTATTGTAGGAAGCGGTGGGGGATCCGATGCCAATATTTATAATGAGAAGATTTCCGGCATGCAATGTGTTGTTCTCTCCTGTGGAATGATGAAAGCTCATACCCATGCAGAGTATATCGATCTGGTGAATCTTCCCCTGACTTCCCGATGGTTAATTCAGTTTCTCACCCACTTTGCATGCGGGAAATAGCTAATACTACATGTTAGTTTCCTTATCTGATGTATTACTACCAGCACAAAAAGGGAAATATGCTGTTGGATCCTTTAATGTAATCAATCTTGAATATGCTATTGGTATCGTAGAAGCAGCAGAAGAATTAAAATCACCCGTTATACTACAAATCTCTCCCTCTATTTTACAGTTATATCGCTTTGCCCCCATCATATCTGCTTGTAAAAAGCTAGCTATCGCTTCATCGGTACCGGTTTGTCTGCATTTAGATCATGGGAAGGATTTTAATACGGTTGCGAAGGTCTTTTGTTTAGGATTCTCCTCGGTTATGTATGATGGTTCTTTGCTTTCTTTTGAAGAAAACGTTAATATTACCTCTTCTCTGGTAAATTTAGCTCATTTACATGGAATATCGGTAGAGGCTGAGATTGGAATAGTAGGCAAAGATGAAGAAAACTTGTCCAAGAAAACGTACCCGCAAAGCAAAGCTACTGACGTAGAAGAAGCAACTCGTTTTACGGAAAAAACAAAAATAGATGCCTTAGCAGTATCTGTAGGAAATATCCATGGTGTTAACACTCCCAATATTCAACTCAATATACCTCTCCTGAAAGATCTTCATCATTCACTACAGATTCCCCTTGTTTTACATGGTTCCAGTGGAGTGATCGATTCATCCATTCAATCTGCCATTGAAAATGGTATCTGTAAAATAAATGTTGCTACTCGAATCATTAATCAAGTCAGTCGATGCTTAATAGATCATTATCAAGATAAAACACACTTTCATCAGTACAAAGAGCTTATCAACGAAATCATCCTATCTGTAAAAAAAGAAGTGAAAAATAGAATCAATACCTTTGGCTCCTCAAACAGAGCTTGAACTATCTTTGTACATTTTTGCTTAAATAATTATAGTTATTTTTTTCTTTGATATTCAATTTTTCTTTTTTTTATATAATATTTTTACGTTATTAATTTTTACTGCTAAAATGTAAAATTTTTAATTAACGGTATCCAAGAAAAAAATGAAAAAAAATCATCTTTGTATTTAATTTTTTATTTTTTTTCATATACTTAATAACCATAAATGAAACAGG